>CAMFKK010000294.1 GCA_945957225.1 uncultured Sphingobacteriia bacterium
TCTTTTACCACTACATTGGCTCCGTCAATTGTAACGCTTGGTCTTGCGGCCTTACTAAAAGCCCCAATACCAGCAGTGATGACTAATTCTTCACCAGGCATCAAGTATTGAGAGTTGGTACCAGCAAATGCGGCAAACTCATCATAGATTAATTCTACTTCACCAATTTCTTTGTGACAATATTCAACCACTTGAGCTTCTGAATTTTTCACGTCATTCTGAAACTTGCTCAGAATGGTAATGGCCGCAATGGTTGGGGTCATGTGAAAATAGAGATAGGGCAAATCGTCTTTTACATTTTTATTGGTAGTAGGAGGAGGTGTCAAATCCAATGGCAAAGTAGGTCCTACTTCTTTGGCAATATCTGGATCAATGGCCATCAACTGCTCTTTGAATGACTTTAATTTCTCAAACAATTCTTTTCCTCTACCCCTGCCACTTGGTGGAGGTTCTACAAATAAACGGGTAGCTGCATCCAAATCATCTTCCTTATAATCTTCTACCCCATCTACTGTTTTCAAACCGCTCTCTTTTTTCAACTCTGCCTTTAGAGATTCTAGGTAATTGTATAGGTTATCGGCCAGTTCCTTGGCTTTCTGTGCTTTTGGCATCCAGATTTCAGCCTTTTCCTTGGTCTTGGGGTCTTCCAATTTTTTCTGGAAAGACTTGAATATATCTGAGTTCTTTTTTTCAACCATTGAACTGGCAGTATTCAAACTGTTGTTCACAGTCTTGAAGGCATTCAGGATCTCATTAGAAAAATTCAGCGCCAACAGTGCTGTAAGCACCAGGTACATCATGTTGATCATCTTCTGCCGCGGCTCCTTAGGTAATGACATGCTAACTAAAATTTAGAAATACGAATGTTGAATTTGCTTCTTGGTAATTACCTGCCTTGCATGGCGGTTAACATACTGCCATATACTTGGTTTAATTTGCCCAAGTTATTGGCCAATGCCGCAATCTGCTCTTTTGCCTTAATAGCATCTTCTGCAGTTCCTGTCATAGCAGCTGATGCCTGAGACAGTTTACCATAGAATTGATTCAATGCTTTTAAGTGGTTATTGCTTTCTTGCAATTCCAATTCGTAAATCGTATTTAAAGAAGATAAGTTCTTAGTAAGACCCTGCACTTGTTCGTGGAAATGCTTGGTAGCTTCTGAAGCACCTTGAAAACCTGCTAAAGCATGACTAGCATGGGTAGTAGCGTCTTTAATGGCACCCAAAGCAATGGTAGCTTCCTTGGTTTTTGCAGTGAAATCGCCTGTGGATTTTACCACATCGCTGATCTCTCCCATTTTCTCAACAGTGCTTCCTAATTTCTCAAAACCAGCGCTCAGTTTAGAAAGATTAGCAGGAGTAATATCGGCTTCAGCCAACATTTTTTCCATGGTTTTCAAAGCAGGATTACCTGTTTCAACAGGGGCAGCTACTACTGAAGGACCCATATCTGGTGGTGGTAAAATGGCGTATACCAAGAAGATTAAAGCTTCAGTAGATAGACCTATTTTCAAAGCCCAATCGGCCCAAGACAAGTGCAAGATTTTTGCCATTGCACCAATGATAACTACTGCTGCACCTACGCACACAACAACGTTAACTAGACGATTCACAGTTGGAGAAACACCTGAAGCCATAATGTTTGCTATTTGATTTTTATTGAAAATTGTGATGAAACTGGGCTAGGCCCATCTTCAAATAAACAGTTGGTTGGTTCTAATTATTTACGCATTTTAGGTGCCAAGTCAATGACACAACGGAATCCGATATAAGATTTAGCCGTGTCTTGGTATTCAAAGTTGCGGGTACTTACTTGTAAGAAATAGCCAATATCTTTCCATGACCCACCTCTTACCACTTTGCGTTTCATACGTGGAGGATCAGAATCCTTAGCGTCAAATCTAACGTCAGGACTCATATCACTTACAAAATTGTAAGCACCTTCATAGAAATAAGAATTGGTCCACTCGGCCACATTACCACTCATATTATATAGGCCATACTCGTTGGGCCAATAACCATCTGCACGAACGGTATAAAAACCACCGTCTTCAGCATAGTTACCACGTCCTGGTTTAAAGTTGGCCAATAAGCAACCCTTTTTATTACGTAAGTAGTAGTTACCCCAAGGATACATGGAATTGCTTCTGGCACCTCTTGCAGCATATTCCCATTCTGCTTCTGATGGCAAACGGAAATCACTTTCTACTGCTAATTTTTTTCTTTCTAAATAGCTGTTCTGAATATGTGAGCGCCAGTGACAGAAAGCCATGGCTTGTTTCCAAGTAACACCCACTACTGGATAATTTCCAAAAGATGGGTGAGAGAAATAACGTTTGGTCATGGGCTCATTGTAAGAATAAGAGAAGTCTCTCATCCAAACCAAGGTATCTGGATACACTTTCTGGTCTCTTTTAATCATGAACTCTTTTCTAGGACGTCCTGCATTTTCTCTTTTAGCAGCAGCAGGAAGGTCAAAATACTCAATGCGGTAAACCAATTTGTCTGGATCAACCTCTGGTTTACCATACAAACGATTATCGGGAGCAAGGTTTAATTCATTCAGCTTTTCAATGGTGCTTCTGTCATATTTAATGGCAGCCACTTTTTTCCAATCAACCGCGGTTGTATCAGTATCCTTGTTAATCCCTTGACCATACAAGATCTTGAAAGCCAAGGAATCTCTGGTCCAGGTTACAAACTGTCTGTACTCGTTGTTGGTGATTTCAGTTGCGTCCATCCAAAATCCTGGAATTGAAACCTGCCTATTACGCGTAGTAAAGTTGTAGCTGATGTCTTCATCGCTGGGTCCCATATGAAAGGTACCTGCAGGAATATACACCATGTGCAAGGGTCTATTCATGCTTTGTCTAGCAGTTGGTGGAAGGCCATGTAATTGACCATCATCAGGTACACCTGATTTTCCCTTACCCCCCTTTTTCAAAAAGCAGGAACTCAAGCTTAGCGTGAATGCCCCCAATATCAGTAATGTTAGATACCCTTTCATCTGTTCAGAATGATTTATGACAGTGACAAATATATGTTTTCTATTGGGTCTAAAACCTCATTTAAGATTTTGTTTCCAATAAAATTTGAACGTGTAGAAGTCTACTTATGGGGATACATTTAATGTGGAACAACGAATTTCCGGTACCGGGTACCGCTGTCATTGAAAGCAAATTAAACCATAGTTTGTTACACATTTGCTAAAAAATCGGCGATATTGAAAAAAGGCGATTTACAGCTATAGTCCTTACAGATGTAAAATGCCGAATCTTCGTTGCTCTCCCTGCCCACCAATAACGGAAAAAACGCGGAATTAGTTTCCCCCCACTGGATTATTTTATGGGGAATATAGGCTTGAAGCACTTGGGCTACCTGATTTTGCCAGTTTTTCCCAGTAATGGCTAGTTCTACAACTCCCTTGGTTTGAATTTGAACTTGGGAAGCCCAAACCCCAAAGGAACCCGGATATTTGACAATGGCCGTTTCCAAAGCCCCCAACATGGCCATGGCCCTTTCCCTCCATTCGGGAAGGTCAAAAACCAAGGATAAATAGCAGAGATTGTTCATCATGACCGCATTAACACTGGGAGTGGCCCCGTCATAAACTTCTTTTTTTCGCACCAAAATATCTTGCTGCGCCTCATGCGTAAAATAGAAAAATCCGGTTTCTTGTTCCGAGAAATGGGTACAAACCCATTGAGTGAGCTCTTTAGCTTTGACCAAATAGTCTGAATTCCCAGTAATTTCTTGTAAATGAATATAGGCCTGGATCAAATAAGCATAGTCGTCTAGAAAAGCCGGTAATTTGGCCACCCCATTTTTATAGGTATGATGCCAAGCCCCATCTTTCTGTTGGAGGGCCTTTTCTAAAAAAGCCATATGTTTAATTGCCTGTTGGCGATAGGACTGGTTTCCAAGAGCTGCATAGGCTTTGGAATAAGCCGTATTCATAAGGGCATTCCAACCCAAGAGCTGTTTGTCATCGAGTCCTGGACGAATACGCAGATCCCTAGCTTCCATTAATTTTTTGCCGCATTTTTCTAGAAAGCCCTGAAAATGATCCGGATCAATCCCTTCAGAAGTTGCAAATACTGCCGCGGGTGTTTTTACCCAAAGAATATTGACATGTTCCCAATTACCCGCTTCCACAACTTGATAATAACTGCAAAACAGTTCCGCATCCTTACCT
>CAMFKK010000295.1 GCA_945957225.1 uncultured Sphingobacteriia bacterium
AATGGATTTATCAAAAGAATATGTTTTGGAAAATGAATGCGTTTTATTGCGGCCATTACAACATTGTGATTGCGGAAACTTGCAACAATTTGCCCTTGATGAACCAGAAATCTGGCAATATTCCTTAATGCCAATTTATTCAGTGGAAACGTTGTCAAATTATATAGAACAGGCTTTGGAAGATAGGAAATTGGGTAAATCTTATCCTTTTGTGGTTATTGACAAAAGAACGGGCCAATTTGCGGGTTCAACGCGTTATTATGATATTCAACCGGCTTTTAAAACATTGCAATTAGGATATGCCTGGTATGGAAAAGCTTTTCAAGGAACTGGTATCAACAAGCATTGTAAATATTTGTTACTGCAATTTGCCTTTGAAACCTTGGGAATGGAAAGGGTAGAGTTTAGGGCAGATAACAATAATGCCAAAAGCATTGCTGCCATGAAAAGTATTGGTTGTTCGGTAGAAGGAATACTCAGAAGTCATATGCCCAATCAAACAGGTGGAAGAAGGGATAGTATTGTCTTAAGTATTTTAAAAGATGAATGGGAGCATCATGTTAAATTCAATCTTGCGGCTAAATTAACTGCCCCTATTTAAGCATATTCTTGATCTCATTCAATTTCATCAAAGCTTCTACTGGAGTTAATTGGTTAATATCAGTTTCCTCTAATCTTTTTCTGATATCCTGAAAGGTTTGAGAATGCGCATCAAAAATGGATAATTGAATTTTAGGACCTGCAAGTTCCTTTAATTGGTTGCCCAAATCGGGTTTGTTTTGGATCCGAAGTTTTTTATCCCCTCCTTTTTCATCTACCTGTTTGTCTTCTAATTGTTCCAAGATTTCATTGGCTCTAGCAATCAAAGAAGGGGGCATTCCTGCCATTCTAGCTACATGAATACCAAAACTATGAACGCTACCACCCGGTGCTAGCTTGCGTAGGAAAATAATCTTATTACCCAATTCTTTATTGGTGATATGGTAATTCTTTACCCTTGGAAGTTTGGCTTCAAGTTCATTTAATTCATGATAGTGTGTGGCAAAAAGCGTTTTTGGTGCTGCCGCTGAACCATGCAAATGTTCCACAATACTCCAAGCAATTGAAATACCATCATAGGTAGAAGTACCCCTTCCAATTTCATCCAACAAAATCAAACTCCTGGCAGAAATATTATTGATGATGCTGGCGGTTTCATTCATCTCCACCATAAAAGTAGATTCACCTCCACTCAAGTTATCGCTTGCGCCAACCCTGGTAAAAATCTTATCCGTTAATGGAATCTTAGCAGAGGATACAGGTACAAAACTACCCATATGAGCCATTAAGGTAATCAGCGCCGTTTGTCTAAGCAAAGCACTTTTACCACTCATATTTGGACCGGTCAAAATAATTACTTGGACTCCTGTTGGATCAAGAATAATATCATTACTTACATAGGATTCTTCAGCTGGAAGATTTTTTTCAATCACCGGATGCCTGCTGTCTTTGAGTTCTAACAAAGACCCATCATGCATTTCTGGTTTCTTGTACTGATTTTGAATAGCGTTTTCTGCAAAACAAATCAAGCAATCCAAATTGGCAAGCAAATGCCCATTCAGTTGCATTGGCGCAATAAACTCTTGTAAATATTGGAGCAGTTGGTCATACAAATGCAGTTCAATGGCCAAGATCTTATCTTCTGCACCCATGATTTTTTCTTCATAGGTCTTGAGCTCTGGGGTAATATACCGCTCTGCATTTGCCAGCGTTTGTTTTCTAATCCATTCTGCTGGAACTTTGTTTTTTTGAGAATTGGTAACTTCTAAATAATAGCCAAATACATTGTTGAAATTAATTTTCAGGGAACTGATGCCCGTAAGTTCAGCTTCTCTTTGTTGAATATTATTGAGAAATTCTTTTCCGCCGGAGGCGATATTTCTTAGTTCATCCAATTCTTCATGTATACCTGCATTAAACACATTGCCTTTATTTGCTGCTGCTGGTGGTGCTTCATTAATTTCTTTAAAAATTCTTTCCATGACTGGAAGACAGGGAGCCAATCTTTTGGTCAATTCTTGCAAAAGTGGATTAGCCAAGTTGGTACATTCCTGTTGGATGATGCCTATTTGTTCTAACCCCTTAGCCAATTGCAATACTTCGCGGGGAGATATTTTTTTTAAAGGGATCTTGCTGACCAGTCTTTCAATATCGCCACAGCGTTTAATGGATTCCGCAATGGATTTTCTCAAATCGGGTGATACTATCCAAGTAGCAACTGCGTCTAAACGTTCATTGATTTTTACAAGGTCTTTTAGAGGGAAAAGCATCCAGCGATGCAGTAGTCTAGCACCCATGGCACTTACCGTATTATCCAAAACTTTGATTAAGGAATGTCCATTTTCAAAACCAGTATGTAAGAGTTCCAGATTGCGAATGGTGAATCGATCCATCCACAAAAAATCCGCTCTTTCCATTCTTTGAACACTACTAATATGTTGTAGGTTGGGATGTTCTGTTTGCTTTAAGTAATAAAGAATGGCGCCAGCAGCCACAATGGCCATGGACATTTTTTCAATTCCAAAACCTTTTAAGGAATGGGTTTGAAAATGTTTGAGTAGACTTTCAGTAGCAAAACTTTCATCAAAAACCCAACTGTCTAAATGATAGGTATAAAATTTAGGCCCAAATAATTCTTTGAACTGTTTTTGATGGCTTCTTTGGAAAATCACTTCTGCAGGTTTCAAACTCTGCAAAAGCTTGTCCATATAGTCGGCATTACCCTCGGCTACAAAAAATTCTCCAGTAGAAATATCTAAAAATGCAATCCCCATTTGGTCATCTTGCAGATGCAAGGCAGCCAAAAAATTATTGCTATTTTGATCCAAGAGTTTGTCATTGGTAGCAATACCAGGAGTCACTAATTCCGTAACCCCCCTTTTGACAATCCCTTTTACTGATTTTGGGTCTTCTAATTGATCACAAATGGCAACTCTATACCCGGCTTTTACCAATTTGTGCAAATAAGTATCCAAAGCATGATGCGGAAATCCAGCAAGTTCACTGGCCGATGCTGCACCATTGTTTCTTTTGGTAAGTGTTATTCCCAAGACCCTAGCTGAAACAATGGCATCCTCGCCAAAGGTTTCATAAAAATCGCCCACGCGAAACAAAAGAATGGCATCAGGATATTGTTGCTTAATGGCCCTGTGCTGTTGCATTAATGGCGTATCGGAAACGGCTTTAGACATGGGCAACAAATATAAGCTCTTGATTACAAGCCCTTGTTATAGTCTCAGCGATGTGGAAAAGAAGTTAAGAGTTAAAAGAAAAAAGTGAAAAGATATGAGATAAGAGTAAAGGAAGAAGTGAAAAAATATGAGATAAGAGTGAAGAGTGCAGAATCATTTGATTAGCTACTATCATTTTGAATCCCCATGATTGCTCGTGGGGATTATTTTTTAAGAGGTTTTGACATAAAAATAACCTAGGCCCAGCCTAGGTTATCTCGTTTACTTGAGGTCTACGTCCATTCTTCTCTCTTCACCCTTAACCCTTCACTTTTCATTCTTCACAAATTTTAGAATCCTCTAGGTTTTGGAAGGGCTTTTCTGGGTAGTTTTTCATCACGCTGAGCAGCATTGTATACAAAAGCGGCTACAATGGTTGAAATTTGTTTCAAATCTGCCTCAATTAAATGGTCATAAACATCCATATTACTATGATGGGTTCTTGTATCATATTCAATGGGGTCCTGAATAAACTGGAAACCAGGTAAGCCAACAGCATCAAATGCTTGGTGGTCAGTACCTCCTGTATTACTAATGGTAACTGTACTAGCCCCCAAGTCTTTAAAAGGAGCTAGCCAAGAAGAAAAGATATTTCTACAAGCTTCATTGCCTTGCAAATAAATTCCCCTGATTTTTCCAGTACCATTGTCAATATTGAAATAAGACGAGAATTTTTCATGTGCAGGCAATAATTGCATATTTGCGGGATCGGCAAAAGTCTTTTTTACATATCCTCTTGATCCCAATAAGCCTTGTTCTTCACCACTCCATAAACCAATTCTGATGGTTCTTTTGTTTTGTATTCCCAATGTTTTAAGAATCCTAATAGCTTCCATCATCACAGAAGAACCTGATGCATTATCAGTTGCTCCAGTTCCTGTTTGCCAAGAATCCAAATGGGCGCCAATCATCACTATTT
>CAMFKK010000296.1 GCA_945957225.1 uncultured Sphingobacteriia bacterium
TCTCAAACAAAAGAAAACCGCCCCAATTTGTATTGAGACGGCTTCTTTTTATTTAACTATTTGCTATGAAAAAATATATGGTTGCTTGCTGTTTGTACCTTATTGCACAAACAGGAATTGCACAAAACAGTTACCAATTAAAAGCCAAATCTTTATTGGCTAAAATGACATTGGAAGAAAAAATTGGACAGTTGAATTTGGTTACACCAGGTGGAGGCATGTTAACTGGGGCAGTTGTTAGCGCAGATGTAGAATCCAAAATTAAAAAAGGCCAAGTGGGTGGATTATTTGGCATTTATTCTCCAGAAAAAGTGCGAAAAGCACAGGATTTGGCGGTTAAAGGCTCTCGCTTGCATATCCCATTGATTTTTGGTTTAGACGTGATACATGGGCACAAAACCATTTTCCCCATCCCCCTGGGCATGTCAGCCTCTTGGGATCTTGAATTGATTAAGGAATCTTCGGTGATTGCCGCCAAAGAAGCCACGGCGGATGGATTAAATTGGGCATTCTCACCCATGGTTGATATTGCGCGTGATGCCCGTTGGGGAAGGATTTCTGAAGGCTCTGGAGAAGATCCTTATTTGGGAGGTTTGATAGCTAAAGCTGTTGTGCAGGGGTATCAAGGAAAAGATCTTAGTTTAAATAATACCATGATGGCTTGTGTTAAGCATTTTGCACTTTATGGAGGCGCAGAAGCGGGCAGGGAATACAATACCGTAGACATGAGTAAGATTAAAATGTACGAGTATTATTTGCCTCCTTATAAAGCGGCCATAGACGCAGGTGCCGGAAGTATCATGAGCTCTTTTAATGAAATTGATGGCGTACCTGCAACTGGCAACAAGTGGTTGCTTACAGATTTATTGCGCAAACAATGGGGTTTTAAAGGCTTTGTTGTATCAGATTATACATCGCTTAATGAAATGACTGCTCATGGAATGGGCGATTTACAAACCGTATCGGCCCTTGCATTAAATGCTGGTTTAGATATGGATATGGTAGGTGAGGGATTGCTCAATACCTTGGGTAAGTCATTAAAAGAAGGTAAGGTTTCCCTTGCTGCCATTGACCAAGCATGTTTACGCATCCTTGAAGCTAAATACAAATTGGGATTGTTTGATGATCCTTATAAGTATATTGATGAAGCTAGACCAGCCAAAGATATTTTGGTACAAGCCAATAGAGACGCTGCAAGAAAAATGGCAGCGCATAGTATGGTCTTGTTGAAAAATGAACAACAACTATTACCACTAAAACCAAAGGGCACTATTGCATTAGTTGGGCCCTTGGCAGATAACAAACGCAATATGTTGGGTACCTGGGTAGTGGCCGGAGACTGGACAAAATCAGTCAGTGTAAAAGAAGGATTGGAAACTGCCTTAGGAAATCAAGCAAAAATTATTTATGCAAAGGGAGCCAATATTTCAGATGATACCACATTTGCAAAAAGGGTTAATGTGTTTGGTACAGAAATAGACCAGGATGCCAAGTCTGCAGAACAATTGATCAAAGAAGCGGTGGATGCGGCCAACCAATCTGATCTGATTGTGGCTGTTATGGGAGAAGCCGCTGATATGTCTGGGGAGTCTTCAAGTAGGGCTGATATTGGCTTGCCAGAAAGCCAACAAAAACTATTGACGGCACTTGCAAAAACGGGTAAACCCATAGTCTTGGTGTTAATCAATGGAAGACCACTCACAATTGTCAATGAATCCAAACAAGCAACTGCTATTTTAGAAGCATGGGCTCCAGGAACAGAAGCGGGAAATGCCATAGCCGATGTATTATTAGGCAAGTATAATCCATCCGGAAAAATCACAGCCACTTTTCCAAGATCTGTAGGTCAAATTCCAATTTATTATAACCATAAAAATACGGGTAGACCCTATGACGGTACTGGATTTCCTAAATTCAAATCTAATTACTTGGATGAATCTAATGAACCATTATATCCATTTGGATTTGGTTTGAGTTATACTAGTTTTGCTTATAGCCCTGTAAAGTTGAGTAAGACAGCATTAAAGGGACAAGAAAAATTAATAGCGTCTGTAACCATTCAGAACACAGGAAAATTTGCGGGAGAAGAGGTGGTGCAAATGTATATCAGTGATCCTGTTGCTTCTGTAGCAAGGTCTGTAAAGGATTTAAAAGGCTTCCAAAAATTGGCATTGCAACCTGGAGAAGCAAAGGAAGTGAAATTTGAAATTAGTACGGAAGAGCTATCTTTTTTCAATAGCGATTTGAAAAAGATTTGGGAGCCAGGTAAATTCTTGGTGCATATTGGTACCAATTCAAGTCAAGTAGAATCGGCTAGTTTTAACTGGAATAAATAGACACTAATTATTAAAAAAGCCGCACTGATAAAATTGGTGCGGCTTTTTTGTTTTTAGTAAGCTCCTACGGAATCATAGACCACCACTTTTTTCCAAAGGTGTTTGCAGGTATCAACAAATTCTAAGTGGATTGGGTCAACTTGATAAGCGTCTTGGTCTGATGCAGTTTCAAAAATCGCCAACCAAGAAAGGGCGTAAGTAGTATCAATTACATCCCTATTGGTTGTAGCGGCTGTACCTATATGAAATTGATGAATGGTAGGTACTTTACTTAACTTTTTCAGCCCTTCTAGTAAAGCTGCCTTTTCTTCAGCACTATTGGCGTGTTCCAGCCAAAAATAAACATGGTGTACAAATAAATTCTGTGATAACATGATTTGATTTTTATTCAATGATTTGATCGGTGATTTTTCCAGTGGATTTGTTTTTGAGAATCAGTTTCTTGGCACCAAAATGGGTCATTTCTTCTTTGATTAACCAGTGTTCTGCATCATGCTCTACCAAATGGCTTTCTTTGCTTAAGCCAGTTTGACCACGCCAGATATCTAGTTCTACGGGCTCCCATAATTTAGACTTAGCTGATTTATAAGCCGCGTCTAATATGGCATTGACCACATAACCATCATAAAAAGTTTCTTTAGGGTCTTCTCCTTTTTCCTTGGCGTTAAACATGTCCATAAACATATGGTTATAGCCCAGCTCGTTTAATTCATCACCCACAGGGAATAACCAACCCGTATTACTCTCTGCTTTTTCAGCAATATAATCGCCACCCTTTCCAGTAGTGAACATATCAAAACCGGTGCGTAAAAAACTGTTGATCCAGATGGTTCCTTCAGAGCCCATGACTTCATCGCGAAGGTCTAGTCCTCCTCTAAAAGTCCAACTCACTTCAAATTGACCAATAGCGCCATTCTCATATTTTACCAAACCAATGGCATGGTCTTCTGCGTCAATGGGTTTTACCTGGGTATCGGCCCAACACATCACTTCTACTGGTTTAATGTCTTTACCAATATAGCTTCTGGTTATTTCTACGCAATGACAACCTAGGTCTAGGATACAACCTCCACCTGCTTGTTCAATATCCCAAAACCATTCGCTATGTGGGCCAGGATGGGTTTCTCTGGACTTGGCCCAAAGAATTCTACCCAATGTGCCTTCTCTAACACTAGCAGATGCTTTGATAAATTTGGGTGTATATACTAGGTCTTCTAAATAGCCATTGAAAATGCCAGCTTCTTCTACGGCTAGTAACATGCGTTTGGCTTCGGTTGCATTTCTACCCAAGGGCTTGGTGGTCATTACCGCTTTTTTGTGTTTACAACAAAGCATTACGGCTGCTTCGTGTAAATTATTGGGTAGTGCAATACAAACAATATCTACATCGGGGTGTGCAATGGATTCCTCCATTTCAGTTGTCCAATGTGCGCACTGATAGTCTTGCGCAAATTTTTTGGCGGATTCTTCTCTGCGAGAATAAATACTAACCACTTTGTCTTTAGAACGATATCCTTGTAGGGCATCAGCATAAAATCTTCCGATAAATCCGGAACCGAGCATGGCAATTCTTTGCATGTGTTTCAAATTAAAAAGTCAAAATTTAAAAGTCAAAAAAGTAAGTATACCTGTAAATAATAAAAGTAAAATTAAAAGGGTCAATTGGAAACAACTGTTTTCTTCTCTTTAAAGAAAAGAATAAAATAAATCACAACGGCTAGTGCAATATATGCGGGTACATACCAGATGCTTTGCCAGTCATGTGTTTCGCCCATTTTGTATTTGTCTACAGTGTATCCACTGTCTCTTATACACATCTCCGAGCCCACGAGACCGGAGCCTATCTCGT
>CAMFKK010000297.1 GCA_945957225.1 uncultured Sphingobacteriia bacterium
ACAATATAAATTTTGCTTGTAGATTGCAGAATCTTATTCACAGGATCCATGAAAAAAATCATCAAAGCTGGCGGCGGGTTGGTTAGAAACGGAGAAGGAGAATTGTTATTAATCTTCAGAAGGGGAAAATGGGACTTGCCCAAGGGTAAATTAGACGAGGGTGAAACCATTGAAGCCTGTGCCATGCGTGAAGTGGAAGAAGAGACTGGTGTTAAGCATTTGGCATTGGGTGAGTTGATCTCTGTTACTTGGCATGAATATTTTGACAAATGGGTGGGTGAAGATGTGATTAAAGAAACCCATTGGTTTAAAATGGATGTGGCTGGCGTACCTGCACTAGTGCCTCAAACCGAGGAAGATATTACGGCCATAGAATGGACCAAAAAGTCAGACTTGCCCAAAAGAATGGAGCAATCCTATATTACCATTATTGATGTGTTGGAAGAATCTGGTTGGTTGCCCATGGATAACCTAGGCTGATGGCTTCTTAATCACCGCAACTGTTAAGCGGCTAATACAAACCAATTTATCTCTTTGATCCGTGATGCGGATATCCCATACATGGGTACTGGCACCTATATGAATGGGTTTGGCAATTCCTGTAACAAAGCCATCGCGTACGCTGCGCAAATGATTGGCGTTGATTTCTAAACCCACACAATTGAATTTGCTTTGGTCTACCACTAAGGCGGAGCCGATGGATCCTAGGGTTTCTGCCAATGCAACAGATGCACCACCGTGTAATAAGCCATAGGGCTGCTTGGTGCGATGGTCAACGGGCATGGTTCCCTTAATATAGTCTTCACCAATTTCAGTGAATTCCATACCTAGCTGTTCACCCAAAGTGTTTTTGCCAAGATGTAGAAAGTCTTCTAGCTTGATATTTTCGTAAAACCAAATAGCCATATTATGGATACAATGTGTTGATGACTGCCTGTGGCAAGAAAGGAGAAGCATTACCACCGTTGCGTAAAATGTCTCTTACAATGGTAGATGCCACCGATGTGTATTTGGGTTCTCCTGTTAAGAAGATGGTTTCAATGGATTTGTCCAAGGTTCTGTTGGCGTCAGCAATGGTTTTTTCGTATTCAAAATCACTCACAAATCGGATGCCTCTTAAAATAAAATGGGCGTTGATTTCTTTGCAATATTGTATGGTCAATCCTTCGTATACCACAGATGCAACCTTGGGTTCATCCTTATAGATTTCATTAAACCATTCCATTCTTTGCTCTGCAGAGAACATGGGATTCTTAGAAGAGTTGATTCCAATACCAACATAGATCTTGTCAAAAAGCGGCAAAGCCCTGTTGATAATATCAATATGTCCCAAGGTTACCGGGTCAAAGGTTCCGGGAAACAAACAGATTCTTTGCATATGCGTTTTGTTGAGGATTAGTTTTCTCTATTGGCTAGTAAATATAATACTGCCATTCTTACCGCAACCCCATTTTCTACTTGATTCAAAATAATAGATGATCCGCCATCGGCCACGTCACTGTCTAATTCCACACCCCGGTTAATGGGGCCAGGGTGCATGATCACAATCTCTTTACCCAAGGAATCCAATAATCTTCTATTGATACCGTAAGCCAAACTATATTCTCTCAAAGAAGAGAACAGCGGCTGGTTCTGTCTTTCTAATTGAATGCGGAGCACATTGGCTACATCGCACCACTGCAAAGCCTTTTTCAAATTATATTCTACCCTTACACCCAGTGCTTCACTAATATATTTTGGAATCAAGGTTGGCGGACCAGCTACGGTTACTTCAGCTCCCATTTTTTGTAACAAGTACATATTACTCAACGCCACTCGGCTATGCATGATATCACCAATAATTGCCACTTTTAATCCTTCTAGTCTGCCTAGTTTTTCCTTCATGGAAAACGCATCTAATAAGGCTTGGGTGGGGTGTTCATTAATGCCGTCTCCCGCATTTACAATGGCTGCGGGAATATGTTTGGCCAAGAAATGGGGTGCTCCAGAAGCGCTATGCCTCATGACCACCATATCCACTTTCATGCTCAAAATATTGTTTACGGTATCTAATAAGGTCTCCCCTTTTGCGGCAGAAGAACTACTGGCTGCAAAATTGAGGGTATCTGCAGAAAGTCTTTTTTCAGCTAGCTCAAAAGACATTCTGGTTCGGGTACTGTTTTCGTAAAACAGGTTCACAATAGTTACATCGCGCAGAGATGGTACTTTCTTTACTGGTCTTTGTAAAACTTCCTTGAATTGTTCAGCGGTAGATAGAATAAGCTGTATATCCTCGGCGGTGAGGTGCTTAATACCAAGTAAGTGTTTGGTAGATAGTTTCATTAAAGAACAAAGATAAATGATTTAGTTATCCAACAGCATGACTTGTTCGCTATCGTTGTTTTCTTTCCACAAAACCGTTACTCTTTGGGAGTAAATGGTGTCAATGGCCTTTCCCAAATAATCCGGTTGTATGGGTAATTCCCGGCTAAACCTTCTATCAACTAGTACACAAAGTGCTACTTTAGAAGGTCTCCCATAATCCAGCAAAGCATCCAATGCCGCTCTAATGGTTCTTCCGGTGTACAAGACATCGTCTACCAAGATCACGTTTTTGTTTTCTATGCTAAATGGAATATCCGTGTTAGAAGCAATATGTAGGCTTTTGCGCACATCGTCTCTATAAAAGGTAATATCCAATTTGCCATATTGAATAGTTGCTGGCGGAACCAGTTTCTCTAATTCCTGCACTATACGGTCACTCAAAAAAATCCCCCTGGGTTGTAGACCTATGATCACAGTATTCTCTAACCTAGGATGGTTCTCCAGAATCTGATGAGCCAACCTTTTGATGGTTAAAGCCAGTTGTTCTTTTGATAAAATGGTCTTCAAAACAAAAATTTTAATAAAAATAAATCCTTTCTTTCAGACTTAGGGCTTTATTCAGCAATGAGTTGATTAATTTGCCGGTTAAATGCTTCGATTAAACAAAATATCACTTATTCAGTTTAGGAATTATATTAATCAAAGCTTTCTTTTTGAAGAGAGAGTGGTAGGCATTTGTGGTAAGAATGGAACGGGTAAAACCAATCTGCTTGACGCTATTCATTATTTGAGTTTTGCCAAAAGCTATTTCTCAAGGTCAGATCAAACCAATGTGCACCATGGATTACAGGGATTAAGACTGGTTGGTAATTATGATTTAAATGGGGAGTCCCAGGAGTTAATCTATATCATGCGGGAGAATAATCGCAAGGAATTGAACCTAAATGGGGAACCCTATCAAAAATTTAGTGACCATTTGGGTAGGTTTCCCGCGGTGATGATTGCTCCAGACGATATTTCTTTGATTGGAGGCGCTAGTGAAGAAAGACGCAAATTGGTAGATAGTATCCTTTCTCAAATTAATCGGCCATATTTATTGGCACTGATTCAATACAATAAGATTTTACAACAACGCAATAGTTTATTAAAACAATGGGCTGACCAGGGCAGTTTGGATGAAACCCTTCTTTCTATTTTAGACCAACAATTGTCTGTTCAGGGTAATCAAATCTATCAAACCAGAAAAACGTTTCTGACCCAATACCTACCCTTGGTGGGTGAAATATATGAGAAAATTGCTGGTCAATCAGACGCTATTCAATTACAGTACCAGTCTCAATTGCATCAAACAGAGATGTTGTCTTTATTAGGTTCCAATCTTCAAAAAGACAAGGCATTGCAAAGAACTTCTGCGGGAATTCATAGAGATGATTTAGTCTTTCAGCTACAAGATCAACCCTTTAAAACAGAAGGCTCACAGGGTCAAAGAAAGAGTTTACTTTTTGCACTTAAATTGGCAGAGTGGCAGGTCTTAAAAAAAGAAAAAAGCTTTACACCTATTCTATTATTAGACGATGTGTTTGAGAAATTAGACAAAACCCGAATGTTTCAACTATTAGAATGGGTTTGTTCTCAGAGCGATGGCCAAGTTTTTATCACAGATACCCACCCTGAAAGATTAAAAGAACAAATGGAACAAATACAAACCAGTTTTCAATTGATTGAATTGAACAACTAACCTAACTTTGAACTATGTCTGAATTTCATATAGGTGATGCCATCAAGGGCTTTTTAAAAAAGAGCAGATTGGATAGCGGTGTTAAAGCCGTTCAAATTGAAGCCATTTGGGAAAAACTCATGGGCAAAACCATTGCCA
>CAMFKK010000298.1 GCA_945957225.1 uncultured Sphingobacteriia bacterium
CTTGTAGTTCTGCCATAATGATTGTTTTTGTGTATCATTATTTCAGGACGGGACAAATAAATCTCAAAAAAAAAGCCCCGATATTATCGAGGCTTTTTTATATGATTGGTTTTCTCTTATTCAGATTTTAGGTTTAATGGATAAGCATATGTACCATTATAACCTGGATAGATGCCTTCTAATCTTACTGAGCCACCTTTGGCAGCTACTAATGCAGTTTTTAAATCATCCATATTTTTGATTTCTTGTTGGTTAACACTGGTAATAATAAACCCTTCCTGCATTTTGGTATTCTTTAATAAACCACTACCAATTTTTTTCACCAATACACCACCTGCAATTTCATTGGCAGTAGCAGTTTTCTTGTCAACATTTTCCAAGTCTCCACCCAACTGCTCCATGATTCCACTCACTTTTACCACATCGGTATTGCCTGCTTTGTTTTTCAAAGTAAGACTCACGGTATTTTCAGAACCGCCACGCTTATAAACCAAACTGATTTTATCACCGGGTTTATACCTAGCAACCTGTTCTTGTAATTCTGGGCCATTGGTTACGTTGGCGCCATTTACCTTGGTAATAATATCACCTTTTTTCAAACCTGCATTTGCGGCAGCACCACCTTCTGGAACGCCTGTTACATAAACACCTTCTCCTTCTTTATAAGCAACACCAATTTCTTTTTCTAATTGTTTTTTTGCTTCATCAGATATGTTTTCACCAGCATAATTGATACCTATATAAGCCCTTTGTACGGTTCCAAATTTCACAATATCGGTAACAATTTTCTTGGCCATATTCACAGGAATGGCATAGGAATAACCAGCATATGAACCTGTTGGAGAAGCAATGGCAGAATTGATGCCAATTAGTTCTCCATTGGTATTGATCAATGCCCCACCACTATTGCCTGGGTTCACGGCAGCATCGGTTTGAATAAAGGATTCAACAGGACTATTACTCTGTTGGCCATTGATACCAATAGACCTAGATTTAGCACTTACAATACCCGCCGTAACAGTTACGTCAAGATTTAATGGATATCCAATGGCCAAAACCCATTGACCCAATTTTACTTCATCGCTATTGCCATATACTAGGTAAGGGAATCCTTTTCCTTCAATTTTTATCACTGCAATATCACTACTTGGGTCAGAGCCAATAACGGTAGCCTTATAAGACTTCTTATTGGGCATGGTTACATTTATTTCATCAGCTCCATCCACCACGTGGTTATTGGTTACTATATAACCATCATCAGTGATGATTACACCACTACCACTGGCACGTTGCTCTGGGATAACCCTTGGGCCCCCAAAGAAATCTCCAAAAGCATCATCCCCACCAAACAAATCCGCAAAAGGATTTCTTTGACGCTGACTATTGCTTACCTGTTTGGCCTTGGTACGCGTTTTAATATGAACTACTGCAGGAGTTGCAGAAGTGGCAGCTGCTGTAAAATCTACTGCGGTACCTGGGGCGGCTTTATCACCAAAAAAACCGGCATAATTAACCGGGAGTTTTCCGGGTTCCTGTACGCCAGCAAATTGGCGTTCTACATATTTGCCATAACCCCATACGCTAACAATGGCAGTACTGGCGCTGATGGCCACAATGGCTAAAATGTTTTTGAAATTCATATGCTTGCTCTTTTTTTTGGATGGTTCAAAATTCATGCCTTTTCTACAGCAAATAAAAAAAACTGTAGAAATGGCAGCATACCTTTTGTCTTATTTAACAAATGTTTTGCGGCCGTTGGCGCAGCTATAAATGTAGTCAAGAATGTGTTTTATTTTCAGCTCATTTTGTTAAATCCTTGTTTGGGCAGCGTTAAAATCAAAGACTGGTAAGGAATTGCATGGTATCCGCCCCATCAGCATAGTCAGAAAGACTTGGTTGTTGGGCTTTCCCAAATCCAGTTTGACCATGCCTCACAATACATTGAATAGTATCGTTATTAGTTAGTCCCTGCAATAGTTCTTCCTTGTCTGAATAATAGGCATAATGTACCTGACTAACGGGTGAAAAAGCTGCAATATTTTCAGTTAATATCAGACTTTCATTGCTCATATAATATTTGTTGCCCATAATCAAAATGGCCAGATGGTAGTCAAAATTGTGTTTGTATTTATGGTAATCCATAAAGTACGCGTATTTGCGCAAAGCCTGTAACAGTGGAAGAAAGTCATATTCCTTGGGTACATAGATTTGGGTGATATTTCTACAGCCAAGACCAAAATAAAACTGAATATCGTCTGCCAATAAATCTAGATCTTCCAGACTTTCTGAACCGTCAAGTATCGCAACAGACGTACGATTTTTTCGGATAATATGGGGGTATTTGCCAAAATAAAACTCAAAATAACGGCTTGAATTATTACTACCAGTTGCTATATATGCGTCGCATCCCTTTAAATTATCTGCAAACTCAATTAGTTGACCAGTTTCAGGGTCCCATTCTTGCATTTTGCCAACCAAGTGCTTGATTAAAACCTGGTCCTTGGTAGATGTTTTTACTATGGCTTTATGACCCGAGATAAAGCAACAAAGCAGGTCATGAAAACCCACTAAAGGAATATTACCCGCCATGACCAAACCAATGTTCTGAGGTTTTTCTGGTTGGTCAGCTACTGAATAGGGGGCTACCCAGGCAGATAATAGGTTGGTATCTAGAAATTTCCGGGCAATCTGTTTACTGGCTATTTCAATAAATTCAGGAATAAACCATGGATTTTCCCGGTATGCACGCTCTTTACATGCTTGCCAAATAGGACCATCTTCTAAAAGATATTTGCCCAATTGCCCCATTATTTGAATTCTTGTTTGTAAAGTCATCAGTCAGTCTTAAATTTGAGCTGCAAATGTAGTTACTAACTTATCAAATCAAATTTGTATGGCTATCAAGATTACCGAAGAATGCATCAATTGCGGGGCATGTGAACCCGAATGTCCAAATAACGCTATCTATGAGGGTGGTGTTGAATGGGCTTTAGCCGATGGTACCACTGTAAAAGGCAATTTTACCCTTTTAGACGGTACTGTTGCAGCTGCCGATCAGCGTTTTGCGCCGCTCAGTACTGACACTTACTATATTACTCCTAACAAATGCACCGAGTGCCAAGGTTTCCACGAAGAGCCACAGTGTGCTTCTGTATGCCCAGTTGACTGCTGCGTTGCTGACGAAGCTTATGAAGAAACTGTTGACGCTTTGATGGCCAAAAAAGAGTTGTTACACGCATAATTTGCGCAAACAAAAAAGTGCATAACTTTTTTAAGCAAAAACCTTGCAAAAAGCAGTATTGCAGTGTAGCTTTATAGTACCTTAATTGTTGCCAGTAAAAAGACAACAACTTGTAACAGCGGGTGATATTTCCCGTTAACGTGAGCGGAAGAGACAAGAAGTTTCTTCCGCTTTTTTTTGCCCCGAATGGGCTAGCTGCTCTAAGTCATTTCAATTATATTTGTTGGATAATCAAGGAATATGAAGCAAAATATTGCATTGGTAACAGGAGGCTTGAGTGGGGAAGCTCAAATCAGTTATAAAAGCGCAGTCACCGTCTCCAATCATACAGACCGTGAAAAATTCAATTTATACAAAATTGACATTAATGCAGAAGGTTGGTGGTACCTTCCTGAAACAGGGGAGCGTTCTGCAGTAGATCGTGCAGATTTTTCCATTATTGCTTCAGGTACTAAAATTCAATTTGACGCCATTTTATTGTGTATTCATGGTACACCTGGAGAAGATGGAAAATTGCAGGGTTATTTTGACATGCTTGGTCTGCCATATACTAGCTGTGATGCTGCTACATCAGCATTAACTTTTAATAAAAGATATACCGTTGCAGTTGCCGCATTTGCTGGAATCCATGTAGCAAAATCATTACACTTATTTAAGCATACACCTGTAACTGTTGATAGTATTTTATCTCAATTACAGTTGCCCTTATTTGTCAAACCCAATAATGGGGGAAGTAGTATTGGGATGAGTAGGGTAGATGAGGCCTCACAACTTGGTACTGCTCTTGACAAAGCTTTCCATGAAGACAATCAGGTATTGGTGGAAGAATTTATTAGTGGAAGGGAGTTTACCATAGGGGTATTTAAATCTAAAGGAATCACTACCGTATTACCCATTACGGAGATTAAGACAGGGAATGCTTTCTTTG
>CAMFKK010000299.1 GCA_945957225.1 uncultured Sphingobacteriia bacterium
AAAGTAGAAGACGAAGCCGGTAAAATTTTGCGTTTATTGGCTGAAAACAATGGATATCTACCTTACCATGACAAATCTGATCCAGAAGATATTTATGCTTTTTTTGGGATGAGTAAGAAAGTGTTTAAAATGACTACAGGTAATTTATACAAGCAACATAAAATTGCTTTTACCAAAACAGGTATTCAGTCTATTGCCTCAGATTAGGCCAATTCAGGTTCGTATTTAGTTATTTTAACATTACTTAAGCAATTACTTACTAGTTGGTAAGTATTAATGTGCTAGCTTTGCAAACTCAAAACCGGGTAGCTGTATCTATTCCTTCTTTGGATGACTACCAACCGCCTTCTAACGATTCTGGTTCTAAAGTACCCCGGTTGTATTTACTAATTGTAATTAAAAATGGAAAGTATCATGAGAAATGACACTAAGACTGCCGTTGTGCAGATGGAAGCCAATGTTTTGGCTGAATTGTTGACTGAAGTAAAAGAAACCATTGCTAGCAATATCAATCTAAATGAATTGGTTTCTAAAAAACACCGCTATGGCATTGTAGACCTTTGGAATATGAGGCGCAATACCAGAACAGCTAACAATAGGAGAAGAAACTTCTAAAAGATTTTCAGTTGATTTAAAAAAAATCCCACTTGTTAAAAGTGGGATTTTTTTTAGGCCAATGCCTCATATAAAATTTCAACAGGGTGTTTAGCTTTTTTTGCTAAACCATCTTTGATTTGGTGTCTACAACTAGTGCCAGTGGCAGCAATGATTACGTCATCAGCCTGTTTGCGAATGGTAGGTAATAAAACCAATTCACTTATCTGTTGAGATAATTCAAAATGTTCTTTCTCATAACCAAAGGATCCCGCCATACCACAGCAGCCTGAAGGAATTAGTGAAACCTGATAGTTTACAGGAGCAGCCAAGATTTTTAAACTAGCATCCATGGATGCCACTGATTTTTGTTGGCAATGTCCATGCAATTGAATGCTTTTTTTAGCTTGGGTAAACTGTGAAGCTTGAATATTCCCTTTGTTGATTTCCTTGGCCAAAAATTCATCAATCAATAATGCTCTTTTTGCCAATGTTTTGGAGGCTTCTAATAAATAATCATCTACTAAGTCAGGATATTCGTCTCTAAAACACAGAATGGCAGATGGCTCAATACCAATTAGTAAATGGTCCTCATTGACAATCCTAGATAGTATGGAAACATTGTTGTTGGCAAATTTCTTGGCGTCTCTGATCAAGCCCTTTGACATACTTGCCCTGCCACTTTCTACATGTTTTGGAATACTTACATCATATCCCAATTTCTCTAAAAGCAAGATGGCTTTAATGCCTATTTCCGTGTCATTGTAATTGGTGAATTCATCACAGAACAAATAAACCTTCTTTTGACTGTTGGTATTTGACTCCTTTTTATGCTTCTTAAACCAAGATTCCAAGGTTTCTGTGTGAAGGGTTGGTAAGGATCTCTCAGGTGCAAAACCAACTGCTTTTTTAATTAAACCACCAATAGTTTTGTTGGTGACCATAAAATTATATAAGCCTGGAACCAAGGAGCCCAATTTTGATATGGTTGTAAAATTGGCAATCAGTCTTGACCTCAGCGGTACCCCATTCTCATCATAATAATGCTGTAAAAACTCAGCCTTTAATTTGGCCATGTCTACATTAGACGGGCATTCAGACTTACAACCCTTGCAACTCAAACAGAGATCCATGACTTCATAAATCTCTTGATGGTTAAACCTATTTACTTTATTTGAATGAGTCAAGAATTCTCTAAGTATATTGGCTCTGGCTCTAGTAGTATCTTTTTCATTTCTGGTAGCCATAAAAGAAGGACACATGGTACCACCAGTTAATGCCGTTTTGCGACAATCCCCTGAGCCATTACATTGTTCCGCGTGTTGCAATACATCTTGGTCATGATACCTAAATACGGTATTGAACTTGGGTGTTTGTTGCCCAGGTTCATAACGCAACATTGAATTCATGGAAGGGGTATCTACAATCTTATTGGGATTGAAAATATGTTTGGGATCCCAAAGGTCTTTGACTTGTTTTAGTAGTGCATAGTTTTTTGGACCAATCATCTGTTCAATAAATTCTCCCCTTAAACGGCCATCCCCGTGTTCTCCACTTAAAGAACCATCATATTTTTTTACCAATTTGGCAATCTCCTCAGCAATAACGCGGAACAACCTATTGCCTTCTGCTGTTTTTAAATTGATAATGGGTCTTAAATGAATCTCACCCGAACCTGCATGGGCATAGTGAACAGAATACAAGCCGTGTTTTTTCAAGATTTCATTAAAGTCTTTGATATAAGCTGGAAGGTCATGCACGTCAACTGCAGTGTCCTCTATAACAGGAACTGCTTTAGCATCTCCTGGCAGATTGCTTAATAAGCCTAAGCCTGCTTTTCTCAATGTCCAGATTTTCTTAGTATCAGCACCAAATAATAAAGGAAAATGATAACCCAAACCCGCTGCTCGCATGTCTTTTTCAACAGATGCTGCAATTGATTGAATCTCTTCTCTTGTTTCTTTGGCAAATTCTATAACCAATATTGCACCAGGATCACCCTGTACAAAAAAACGATTCTTGCTTTGTTCAATATTGTCCTTGGTACATTCTAAAATATAATGGTCAATTAATTCGCTGGCACTTGGATTATATTGTAACGCAATCAAATTGGCACGCAAAGACTCGTCTATGCTATTAAAATGAACACAGAGTAAACCAATCTCTTTAGGTGGTTGGGGAACCACATTTAATTTGATCTCTGTGATAAAGGCCAAAGTTCCTTCTGAACCAGCAATCAGGTTACAAAAATTAAAATCAGGTTGGCCTGCCGTAAATGGTGCTGATTCAAGCAATAGGTCAATGGCATAACCTGTATTTCTACGCTCCACTGATTTTTTGGGAAACTCTTTTCTGATTTCTACTTGGTGCTCATAATTACCCAACATTGTTCTAGTAGTTCTGTAAATAGCACCTTCTAGTCCTTCTAATTCACATTTGGCATGAAACTCATCTAAGGATAATGCTCCAAAAACTGCTTCAGAACCATCACTAAGTAAGGCCTTAACTTCTAATAAATGTTCTCTAGTACTTCTATAGACCACAGAATTGGAACCACAAGAATTATTGCCCACCATTCCCCCAATCATGGCCCTATTGGCTGTAGAAGTTTCAGGACCAAAAAACAATCCATATGGTTTTAAAAACATGTTCAGCTCATCACGAATAACCCCTGGTTGAACGCGAACCCAATGCGCTTCTTTGTTTAATTCAAGAATTGAAGTGAAATATTTTGAAACATCCACAACAATCCCATTTCCTACAACCTGACCCGCTAATGAAGTGCCTGCTGTTCTAGGAATTAAAGAAGTTTGGTATTGATTGGCAAAATGAATGAGTTGTTGAATCCCTTGTTCAGACTTTGGCATGGCAACTGCCAAAGGCATTTCCCTATATGCAGAAGCATCTGTAGCATACAGGGTTCGCATGGTGGTATCAAAAAATAAATCTCCGTCAAATTCCTTTTTAAACTTGGTTAGTTGCTGCTGCATGATATCTGTTTACCTGCTATTCAATGATTGCGAATTTACAACCTTTCTTTTTTTTAGACCTGAAATAGCTTTTTTAAATATACCCGATAGTTGGTATTGTTTGACCATTGAAAACCATGTTCTTTTACATTATCAAAGACGATTGCTTGAGCCCTAGGTTCGGGTATCGGTTATTTGAGTGAATTTTTAATCTTTACCCTTTTTAACGTATTAGTTAGCTCCCAATGTAATAACGGTTTTCCGCAAGGAAGACCGTTATTTTTTTGTGGGTACAAACATGGGGCCTGCAAAACAGGGATAGGCCCTTATTTTATAAATGCCGTCTTCATAATAAGCTTCTGACCAGCAGTATTTGGATCCAGGGGTATCATCGTTTTTCATTTGTGGAACATACCAAAGTACTAAATCAGTTTGTTGAATATTCTCTGGTTTGGGGTCAATGAATTTCTCTGGCCCTTGTTGATAGTCAGTATTGCAACAAGGCCCAATAGTTAGCATATCCGTTGCCCCTTCATCCCTGTCTCTTATACACATCTCCGAGCCCACGAGACCGGAGCCTATC
>CAMFKK010000300.1 GCA_945957225.1 uncultured Sphingobacteriia bacterium
GCCATTGACTGTTCCAGATGCCAACAATTTGGGTAAAGCAGGCAGAATTTCTATATATCCCAAATGGCTTTGAAGCAACATTTCTCCAATACCTGCTGCACCACCAAAATTGCCATCAATCTGAAAAGGTGGATGCGCATCAAAGAGATTATTATAAACACCCCCTTTTTCTGCTGTTCCTAATTCCTGTTCGGAAGGACTCAAAAACTTACTTGCCATCAAAATTGCGTGGTCCCCGTCTTTGAACCTTGCCCAAAGATTGGTTTTCCAAGCCAAACTCCATCCTGTACCATCATCCCCTCTATAGATCAAAGACTGTTTTGCGGCTTTCATCATACTAGAATCCTTCCAAACAATATCGGTTCCGGGATAGACTCCCCATAAATGGGACACGTGCCTATGTTTATTGGCCGTATCATCTTTGTCTTGCAACCACTCTTGCAATTGACCATATTTACCAATGGTATTGGGAGCAATTTCATTGGTTTGCTTAGATAATAGCTTTTGAAAATCAGCGTCTATACCCAATACCTTTGCAGCAGCAATGGTGTTTTTGTAGAGCTCCCTAATGATTTGGTGATCCATGGTGGGCCCCGCCACCAATCCTCCGTTTTCAGGAGAATTAGAGGGACTACTAATCAGTTTTCCTGAAACTGGATCCTTTGTGAGAAATTGGGTAAAAAATGTTGCCGCTGATTTTAAAATAGGATATTGGCGTTTTAAAAATTCCTTGTCTTGGGTAAATAAATAGTGCTCCCAAATATGTAAACAAAGCCAGGCTCCGCCCGATACCCAGATACCATGATTGGCTGCATTAATGGGAGCAGTTCCTCTCCACAAATCAGTATTATGGTGCAATACCCAACCATCCACCCCATAATGCGCTTTGGCTGTGATTTTGCCACGCTCAGATAATTCTTGAATGGCATGAAACAATGGCGCTGTACTTTCAGAAAGGTTCAAAGATTCTGCTGGCCAATAATTCATTTGCAGATTGATATTGCTTGTGTATTTGCTACCCCATGGAGGCGTTAATAAGTTGTTCCAAATGCCTTGTAGGTTAGCAGGTTGTTTGGAATTAGCTCTAGAACTAGCAATCATTAAGTATCTACCATATTGTAAATACATGGCCAATAAAGCGGGATCCTTAGCTGGACTAAAAGCTCTGATGCGTTGGTCTGTAGGCAAACTGGTATTGTCTTTACCCAAATCAATATGCAGGCGCTGGTAATAATTTTGATAATCTTGTACATGCTGATTGGCAAGTGCATTAAAAGACTGATTGTTCAAGCCCATTAAGTTTTTCTCACAAATAGCAGTTGGATTTGCAGTGATATTTTGGTAATTGATAAAATTAGTAGCCGCCACTAAATAGAAAACAACTTCGTCTGCTTGGTCTAATTCTATTGCCTCATCCGTTACCTTTAGGTTTCCATGTAAAGCATTCACGCGCAGATAAGCTACCCCTTTTAATACCCCATAATTTTGTTGTATAAAAATACCAATGGTTTGAGCGTCTATTTTTTTCAACTGGTAAGCGGAATGTATGGTTCCCAATCTAGCAGTCAAACTAATTTTTCCAGGTTTACTGGCACTATATCTAGTGATAATAGCATCCTTTGGTGCGGAAGCAAAATATTCAAGCGAATAGCTGATCCCATTTGATACAAAACTGGTATGGGCTATTGCATTACTAAGATTTAAATCCCTTTTGTATTGCGTACTATTTTCTACACCCTTCATGCTAATATAGAGATCACCAAAAGGCTGATAACTGGCTTGGTATTGGGGAACAGTTGGAGGGGTTTGGTCTTGAATAAAGTATTTCCATTTCAGTGGCAAAGCAATGCCTTGTTCTGGGCTTTGGTCATTGGAATAGATGAGAAAAACTTTTTTATCTTCTTTGATTCCTATAAACCCACCCTTGTCATAGAAATTGATAACTTGAATGGCTAATGTATTTTCTCCTTCATGAACCAGACTGGGTTCAATGAAATAAGTCCTTTTATTAGTGGTACTTTCTGTAGAGCCAATGAGGTTTCCATTGACATAGGTATAGTCAAGGTCTCTGATTCTGCCAAGGTCTATTTTCAATTTTTTCCCAACCATGGATTTGGGTAAATGGAATTTAACCCTAAACCAAACTGATCCATCTAAGGATTCCATATTGGTGGTTTCCCAACCATTGATGGTGGGCAATTCCATTATCTTCCAACTTGCATCTTGAAAATTTGGAGTTGAAAATGAAAGATCTTTTCTTACAGATGCCAACCACTGGGTTTTCTCCTCCATATAAACAGCATCCTCTTTTGATTTTAAACCCATGAAATGTTTTTCTGCAATAGAATCCGCCTGTTTTTGTTTGCCTTCCAACAAATTTTTCTGAATAGAACCCAAATAGTCAGATGCGCCTTTTCTAGCATATTCCCTGGGCATACCTGTCCAGAAACTAGATTCATTGAACTGTAAATGCTCTTTAGATACCCCTCCATAAATCATGGCCCCCATTCTACCATTACCAATTGGCAAAGCATCTGTCCACTTTTCAGCCGGTTTCTGATACCATAACATAAATGGATCTTGGGCATATGCTGTGATGGGTAAGAGCAACAAACAATAAATCCATTTGAATTTCATGACAGTAGTTTAATGGTGTGTGTCTTCCAAGATAATATTGTTCAAGGTTTCAACTTCCTTTTTGAATGGGTTTACAGTGCTACTAAAATTATTTCCTTTGATCAGCATGTCTTTATTTTCAGTCCCTTTTAAATGTATGAAATCTCCTTTACCGCTAATACTGCTGCTATGAATAAAAACCTGGCTGGTATTTTGCAATCTGAGCACTGGTAAATTGGGATTGCTAATATTTGCTTTGACACCATCCAATTCCAAATTAGTAACTGCAAAAGCAGTTATTGGCGGACTATTTTTTGTACTGACCTGTACTTGGTGAAAAGAAAGATCCTTTGCATTTTTTAAAACAAATCCTTCTTCAGTCACTAAGTTAATATCGTGAAAACTAATTTGGCTAACAGGCATTTCTTCCAAGCCATTGATATAAGCAGCTTGTTTGGCGTTTCCGGTTACATTGCTTATATGAATATTTCTAAATTGGGGTGTGCGTTCAGAAACGGGTTCTTCCTTGGTTTTGCTGTATTGCATATCCATGACAAAAGCTATGTCTTTGATATTGTTCATTACAATATTACTAACTCGAATATCTTCTACAACACCACCCCTACCTCTTGTAGTTTTAATTCTAATGCCTTTATCTGTTCCGTCAAAAATACAATTTGATATAGCAATCCTTCTAACGTCTCCACTCATTTCAGATCCAATAACTACACCACCATGACCAGATAACATGGTACAATTGGTAATGGTATAATCTTCTGCAGGAGCATGTTTTGTTCTTCCTGGAACGTCCTTTCCAGACTTGATAGTAATACAATCATCACCAACAGAAATATGGCAATTAGAAATATGTACATATTTACAAGACTCTGGATTAATTCCATCAGTATTTGGTGAATGCGGATTATTAATGGTCACAGCATGTACAGTAACATTTTCACAGAACTCTGGATTGATGGTCCAAAATGGAGAATTACGAATACTTATACCTTCAATCAATAGATTCTTGCAATACATAGTTTGAATAAAAGGCGGTCTAAGAAATCCCCTTTTCATTTGTGCTGGATCATCTGGCAACAAAATATTTTTGTTCAAGGAATCAAAAACATATTGCCATTTGCTTCTTGGCTGATCTTTTTTATACCCTTCTACAAAATCCCACCATTTTTTTCCATGTCCATCAATGACGCCCCTTCCCGTAATGCTAATATTCTCTGCGCCATACGCATAAAACAAGGGAGAAAAACTGGTTACATCAACACCCTCATATCTAGAGGGAACCATGGGCAGGTAATGGTCAAAATTGTCACTGAAATGCAATTCGGCACCGGCATCAATAAATATGGTGATATTGCTTTTTAAGTGTATGGGGCCAGTAAGATATTTGCCTGCTGGAAAATATACGGTTCCTCCGCCAGCTTTGGAAGCAGCGACAATGGCTTTTGCAATGGCTTTTGTAGCCAAGGCTGAACTATCATTTTTGGCTCCAAAGC
>CAMFKK010000301.1 GCA_945957225.1 uncultured Sphingobacteriia bacterium
ATCTCCAACTGAGCATTGGCCCAGTTACCATAAGTTCTTTTATTGCCAACCCCACCAACATGATCTGTAATCAAAAGTCCCAATCTTTTTATTCCAGTTATATCAAGATCAATGGAAACAACTGGATCACCATGTTTCATCTCTTTTGATTCAAATAAAACCTTCCCATCTCCTACAACAAAAAAAGAAAGTGGAATATCCTTATTTCCTTGATTGTCTGCTCCCACAATGGCTTGAAATCTTTTGCCTTTCCCGTCTAATAAAAAGGGAATTACACAGGGAGATTGTGCTCCCAAACCCCTTGTAAAGCGCAAGTCACCCATACGCATGGTATCTTTTCCATAATTGGTTTTAGATTGTACAGGTCTCATTCCTTCAGAATAAGTTGAGATAGGCAATTCATCCAACCAGATGGTCTTATAGGATTGTGCTTTTATTTGAAACACTACCAGAAACAAACCAATTACTAATACATACTTTTTCATGTGGACCCTTATTTTGCAGGTGTTAATTTGAGCATCACCACCCCATGGTGACGGATGGTATTTTTAAAGGTAGATTGAACAATTCCCAATTGCTTTTGTCTCCAAACATCTCTCACTTGCCATTTGCCCCTTAATCCTATTTTATTCAAATCCAAATCATATTGATTGGGTTGTTCATCTCCCCATCTAAAATAGGACTGTGGTGTTTTTCTAAAACCATTGATATTAAACATGCCCAACGCATAAGCCCCATTTTCCAGAGGTTTAAGCCAAACCTGCACTCCATTCTCTTCTAAGACCAATCTGCCGGATTTACCCAAGGGATCTTGATCAATTTCAATGACTTCATCATTAGTCAAGAGGTTCAAAGTAAATGCATCCAATTGCTCAATTGGACAACCAATTAACAATGGTGCAGCCAGTAAACTAAACAAACTAACATGGCTATACTGCTCATCTGCCGTTAACCTGGTTGGATGTAATTTAGCCCCAGTAGTTACATTCCCAAGAATCATCATGTCAGGATCATTCCAATGTCCAGGACCACCATAAGGCCCCCATTTATCCAAAGTAAAAGCTGACACATACAAACTCTGCCAACTATCCCTGATATCTGGCCCTGTTCGCCAAGCTTCGGCTAGTCTTACCCAATCTCTTGCATTGGCAAAGGGCGCTGAATTGGACAAACTATAGATAATATCTCTGCCAGAACTACGAATGGCTTTTGACATGGCTTCTGCAGATGCAACATCAATTCTCCAATCATATTTTAAATAGTCTACTCCCCATTCTGCCATTTGTTTAGCGTCTTCCTTTTCAAAACGATATTTACCAGTATACCTATAAGCTCGTTTATTGGCTCTGATAGAATCAGGGTATGCCCCATTTTCAAAATTGGAAGAGCCCCCAGGATAACCCGCATAACTAGAGATCCAAGGCGTAGAATAAACGCCAAGCTTTAAACCCATGCCATGGATTTCATCAATCATCTTTTTAAACTCAGGGAACTTTTCATTGGGCTGCAGGGCATTATATTTTCCCCCTCTTTGTCCCTGCCATGCATCATCAATATTGATATAGGTCCAACCATGACTGCTCAAACCCATGGATACCATGGCTTTGGCCGATGCCACAACTTTTTCCTTGTCAATCTCTCTTGCCCAAGAATTCCAACCATTCCAACCAATGGGTGGGGTCAAAGAAATAGTATCCCCAATTTTAATGAGTAATACTTTCTCAGCTTTTCCAAATTTGTTGGATGCTTTCATAGTCACTGCATAAGTTCCTTTTGCTGAAAGCACACCAGTGATGATACCTGTTTTTGAATCAATGCTGAGCCCCTTGGGTAAATTACCCACACTATATTGAATAGGCGCTTCTCCCGTAGCCACAACAGTGAATAAAAATGGATTGCCTGGTCTGGCACCAAATACTTTGGGAGAATTAATTCTTGGTGCTTTTGCCACTGGAGGCGTTAAAATATATTTCTCATCACTATTGGGAATATTTTGGGGCATACTATTGCCCATCATAACAAACTGTGCATTGGCCCAATTGGCATGGGAGCGCTGCATTTCTTCCTTGGGCAATACCAATAGACCCAATCTTTGAATACCATCCAAGGAAACCGTTACTTGCTTGGGTGCATCACCCAGTTTGGTGGGTCCGGATTGATAGAGGATTTTTTTATCACCTATTACAAAAAACTCCACTTCTAATTCTTTGGCTGATTTATCATCCACACCAATGATGGCCGAAAATTGTTTGGCTTTCCCATTCATCAGAAAATATAAAATACTAGTAGACTGAACACCTACCCCATGCTGGTATTTCTTACCAACCAACTGAATACTATCGCCACTAGTACTCATTTTGGCTTGAGCCGATGGAATGGCTTCATTAAAGCCTGGTAGATTAAGTTCATCTAACCAGACTTTTGTCTCTTGCGCCTTGGATAGACCTGAAATGGATAATAAGAGCAACAATACTAATATTCTGTTTTGCATGAAATAAGTTTATGGCTAGTCATTATTTTTTTAACCCGTATTGAACTAACTGAATGCTGTTGGTAGGGTCTGCTATTTGTATGAGTGATTTTCCATCTTTGATTTCCATAAAAATGTCTGCTTCTTTAGTAAGAGACATTATTACAACCTCATTTTTTGCAACATAACCAAATCCTGTTGCCCCTAATTTTAAAAGATTCCCCTTTTCATCAACAGCAATTACAGCCAGACCTTTATAGGATCCTTCAAAATGATTCCCCGCATAATCAAATTCAAATACTGCAGGTTGTTTGGTTTCCAAAGACTGTTGATTGGTAAAAGTGAATACACCAGGACCATTAGTCACCCCATCTTTTAACTGATTGGGAACTATTCCCAATTTTGAAACATTATTTAAACTATAGGCATTGGCAACTGCTTTACCAGCAATCTCTTTCCATGTCTTACCAATATCTTCTCCCATAAAACCCTTGTCAGCCATACCTTCTAAAAGCAGCTTTCCGCCAGCTTTCACATATTGCTGAAAAAATTGGGTTGTCTTGGTTTGGGCATATTGTGGGTTAAGGAATATGATGGCATCAAATTCATACCCGTTTAAAACTGGCTTACCCTTTGCATTTAGCTTAAGTCTTCCGTCTTCAATCAGATCAGTGGGCACAGCCGCATGATAATAGCCATTGTTCCATAATTCCAACGATTTGCGTTCCATCCCCAATTGATCATTGATATCATACATGCCCCTATCCTTCAAATTGGGATACCAATTGTAAATGGCTTCCATACCATAAACCACTAGTAATTTGATAGCGGGAAATGGTGGATTAAACTTGTTTAGGAGTCTGGCAGCATTTTCAACTGGATTTATTTTTGCCAAAGCATAGGGCGCGTCAATAGAAACGCCCCATCCCTGCATATCATTGGCTGCATGGTAATGGGTTCTAATGCCAAATCTTAAATCATACAATGCCTTGGTCCAAATTCTATCAATTTTTGGACCATAATACATATTGTACATGGCGTTCTTCTTGTAACTCATTCCCACTCCTATTTGAATAGGGGTTGGGGTTTCTTCATCCGTATGTCCATAATCCCTCTTGATACTCCACCAACTAACCCCAGTTTGCCAAACCTCATCCTTGTCTAGATTGTTGTGAAACGTATTGTGCAATCCAATAAAGGTATTGGGCCCATATATTTTTTTACCCAGATCATAAACGGCTGCTTCAATGGGGATGGTTGCAAACCTAAGCAAGTGCATATATTGGTTAATGGAACTGATTCTAATTTCCGGTTTACCAACGGGTGCATAACGCATATCTAATAGTACCCGATCCATTGACTTTCCTGTAACGGCTTTAATTTGTTTGGCCATACCTACTGAATACAGTCTTTCTCTAAATACCTCCCCTGTTGAATCCAATATTTTCTGTCTGGCAATTTTTAGGTTCTTGTATTCATCCAATCCAATCCCATCAAAAGGAATATCTCTATAAGCTTTAAAAGCGTTAAGCAACATCTTCATTGCCTGATCAGAAAAATTACTACAAGAATTATAATAGCTGTCTCTTATACACATCTCCGAGCCCACGAGACCGGAGCCTATCTC
>CAMFKK010000302.1 GCA_945957225.1 uncultured Sphingobacteriia bacterium
ATGATAGAGGCAAAAACCAGGTATTTTTTCATAAAACTGTTCCTAATAATAATTAATTGAATCAAATCAAAAATACGTTATTGATAGCCTTGATTTTGAGGGAAAGCAGATTTATTGGTAACGGCGTCCAATTGACTCTGAGGAATTGGCCTCACGGTATGGAATGGCTGAATATAAACTGCCGCATCGGGGTTCATATTCTTGATTCTTTCTATTAGCTTACGGGTTCTTTTTAAGTCAAACCAACGTAATTGTTCACCTGCCAATTCTCTAGCCCTTTCATCAAGAATAAAATCTAGATTCATCTGCGCAGGAGTTACTTGCATTTGCGCAACCTTACCTGGCAGGGCAGCCCTTGTTCTGATAATATTTACATAATAGGCAGCAGAATCTGTTTTACCAATATTTACTTCTGCCTCAGCAGCAATCAAATACATTTCTGCCAATCTAATGACATAGGCATCTCTGGCACTTTGTGCTTCTGACAAACTTGCCCTAGTTGAATCCTTGAATTTTTTCAAAGACACATAGAATTTTCTTTGCACGGGCACCCCATTTGCGGCATATGTTTTTGACTGGTCATAAGTAGTATATTTCTTAGAAGCCATCACTGCTGCAGGTACAATGGCTTTAGTTGCCCATGCAGCTGTATCCCCAATAGCAATACCAGTGGCTGCTTTATTTGCTCTCCACAAAGTTTGAAAAGAGGCAGCATACCTACTATCGTTTGCATCATCAAATAAATTTAATAATGATAATGTAGGCATATATCTGTTAAATGGACGGCCATTGGGAATATCTCTAATCAAAATGCTGGTATTCACTTGGTCATATACCATTAAGAACATCAAATGTCCATTATTAGAACCCCTTGAGTGACCTGATGGGAAGGTGGAACTAGCCAAGTCATTAAGCGCCAAATTGGTGGAATAATCTATTGCCCAAACCACTTCTTTGTTTTTCAATTTACCCATATCCCATAAATCAGAATAGGCGGGTAAAAGGGTAAACCCATAATTCTTGATCACGTCATTTGCTAAGGCAATGGCTTGAGCATTTTGACCTCTGGTAAGATACATTCTGGCCAAGAAAGCTTTTGCAACAGGCTGTGTAGCCCTACCGTATTCACTGGTTGTTACTGGTAAATTGGCTACGGCAAATTGCAAATCAGCAAAGATTTGCGTGTAAAAACTATCTACTGAAGTTCTTGTTGCAGTAGTTACAACACCAGCAGTAGGCGTGGTACTTAATTGAACGCCACCCCATGTTTCTACAATATGCCAATTATAAAAAGCGCGTAAGAATCTAAGTTCTCCTTCACGGGTGGCTTTTTGGGTTGCAGTATAATCAGACACTTCCGCTATTTTACTAATTCCTGTATTGCAAAGGTTAATAGCTGCATAAAAACTATTCCATTCCAAATCAAGGATTCCGGTATTATTCCCTTGAAGGTTATTGTATTGACTTACTTGAGGATACACGTCACCGGTACCACTAGTCCAAATATCCGTTCCCATTTCAGAGAGTTGGTATCCTTCTTCTTTGCCATACCAATACCTACTATAGGAATAGGCCGCGTCTACCAATGTTTCAAAACCAACAGCTTTAGTATAAACAGTATTTGCAGTAAGACCGCTTGGATTGTATTCCTCTAACTTCTTTTTACAAGCAGTAAACATGATTACCGCTCCAAAAGATGATAGGATGAATTTGAATATATTATTTTTCATTTGTCAAGATTTATGAAGGGTTTATGATCAAAAAGTAAGTGTAAGACCAGTAACAATCAATTTGGTTAATGGCCTTTCAAAAGAACCACCACCTTCAGGATCATAGTCTTTCACTTTAGAAAATGTTACATAGTTTCTGGCACTTACATACCATCTTAGACTAGCTACATGAAATTTGCTAGCAATGGATGATGGCAAAGTATACCCGATAGTAATATTTCTTATTTTCAAATAAGAACCGTCTTTGTAGCCCAGTGTTGAGGCAAAAGGCATTGATGCTTTTGAAATATTGATATTGGGTCTTGGATAATCATTAGTAGGATTTTCAGGAGTCCAATAATTTACATTTGCACCATTTTCAATGCCATTTGGTTCAAACTTAAGTGCGTAATCAGAAACAAAAGTTTGTCCAACCCTTGCAAACAAATAGATATTAAAATCAAAATCCCTAAAACGAATATCATTGTTAAAGCCAAGAGAATAAAGTGGAACAGCAGAACCAACAATTGTTCTATCACCAAGTGCAGAGAATTTTTTATCACCGTTTATATCCTCCACTTTAATATCCCCTGGTTTATATCCAAAACTTGCTGCTGTAGATGCTTCTTCCGTTTGCCAAATCCCTATTTTACGATAGTCGTAGAAAGACCTAACAGGTGAACCAATAAAGAATCCACTGGCTACGTCATTGATCCCATTGGGCAAATCAACAATGCGCTCATTGTTACGCATGTATGTTAACTGAGATGTCCATGAAAAATTATTTGTTTTGATATTCTCAGATTTCAATGTCAATTCAAATCCAGTATTTCTTGTTTTACCAACGTTACCTAGAATAGAAGTACCCCCGGTAGTAGCCGGTAATTTCACTAAATACAAAAGATTATCTGTTTTGGAATCATACACATCAATTGAACCAGAAATTCTATTTTTTAGAATGGCAAAATCCAATCCAATATTTTGAGTAGCAGTTAATTCCCATTTCAAATTGGTATTACCAATTTGAGGATCTAAGCCATATGCCAATGCACTGATATCATTAAATGAATAAGGAATCAAGATTAAACCACTTTGGGTTTGATAGGGACTCACAGCGGAGTTACCGGCTACACCATAACTCAATCTTAGTTTTAAATCATTGAAAAAATGATTGTTATGCATAAATCCTTCATCAATAATTCTCCAAGCAGCTGCAGCAGATGGGAAGAAGGACCAACGATTCTGTGGCGCTAGTACTGAAGCACCATCTTCTCTACCTGTTAAGGTTAATAAGTATTTTCCTTTATAACCATAATTCAAACGAAATGCATAAGAATTCAAATTACTTCCAACATAATTACTTGACACGGCAATATTGGATGGATTATTTTGCAAAGCATAGAAACTTTGGCTTGCCAATAATTGACCTGTGGCAGCAGCTGAGTTATTTTCTGACCTATTTGACAAATAACTGGTTACACCAGTTACAGCAACACTATGGTCACCAAATTGCTCTTTCCAATTAATGATATTTTCCCAAGTTAAATTGGCTTGCATACTATTGGTAATTCTGGAGAGGGATCCAGAAGATAGAGCTCTATTAATGGTATTGGCGTCTTCAAAAAAGCCATTTCTAGAATTGGCATTTACAACGCCAAAATTAGAACGGATACTCAAACTCTTAAATGGTTTCCAGTCTGCATAAGCAGTAGAAAGAATTCTAGTTGTTTTGGTATCATTGATATATGCACCTGGCACATCATTTAATAATGGATTAAACTGAGCTCCATTACCTGGATTTTTTAATAAGGTAGTGCCGTCAGCAGCATATGGGTTATAATAAGGCAATACTTTATTTCCTTGGTTTAAAACACCATCTGCACGAGCATTGCCATTATAATACGCTAATTGACTTTCAAATCCTAGTTTGAAATTTTGGGTAATGGTTTGCTCTAAATTCAAACGAAGAGAATATCTATTCAAATAATCATTGTATAAAAGACCTTCTTCTTTAAAATAGGCAAAGGATGCAAAAACCCTGGTCTTTTCAGTACCACTGGCAATATTTACACTATGTTCTTGCTGAGAACCCTTACCCAACATTAATCCAGGATAATAAAATGAGGCTCCTGATTGAACTGCGGCTAAATCAGCTGGACTTGTAAATACCTTGGCCTCATCTGTTGCAGGATTATACGTAGGGTTAGCTGTGCGATAAGCTTGCCTTTTTAATTCCGCAAATTGAGGACCCGTCATAGGCACTGGATAACCTGCTGCTTCTGTAAAACCATAATAAGTACCCGCATTAACTGTAAGCCTTCCAACTTTTCCTTTTTTAGTAGTAATTAAGATAACGCCATTAGCACCCTTTGAACCATAAATAGCAG
>CAMFKK010000303.1 GCA_945957225.1 uncultured Sphingobacteriia bacterium
CGGTCTCGTGGGCTCGGAGATGTGTATAAGAGACAGGGGATATTCTTACCAAATTGGGCCGTTCCAGGGTTTCCTGGTGCAATCAACAATTGGTCACAATGGTGACTCTGACTCATTTTCCATGCCAATGCGTGTTCCCTTCCTCCGGATCCCAACAATAATATATTCATAATGCTATTTTGCTTGCGCAAAAGTAGATTTTTAACCGTTCAATTCTAGCTTTCAGAACCGGATATTGATTTAATCACTATTTTGGCCCACCCAACCGGGAAATTTGACAACGAAAACCAGCTGTATGACTCAGGAAAACCTGCAAAAAGGGCATCCCAAAGGATTGTATGTATTGTTTGCTACAGAAATGTGGGAACGCTTTAACTATTATGGCATGCGCGCCATATTGGTGTTGTTTATGACCAAAGCCCTTCTATTTGACAAGGTCTTTGCATCAAATCTCTATGGTAGTTACACTTCTTTGATTTATTTAACACCCTTGATTGGGGGCTATATTGCCGACCGATTTTGGGGTAATCGCAGAAGCATTATTGTGGGTGGTATAGTCATGGCTATTGGTGAATTTATCCTGTTTTTCTGTGGATCACTCTATGCTTCATCGCCGGATACGGCTTCCCTATTATTCTTCTCTGGTCTTGGATTTATGATTGCGGGTAATGGTTTTTTCAAACCCAATATCTCTTCCATGGTGGGTCAGTTATACCCCAAGGGAGATCATAGAATTGATTCTGCCTATACTATTTTTTATATGGGTATCAATACCGGTGGCGCACTAGGACCCTTTGTTTGCGGGCTTGTTGGAGACACCGGTGATCCAGCCGATTTTAAATGGGCATTTTTAGCGGGTGGAATTGGAATGATCATTAGCGTACTCACCTTACATTTCTTGAACAACAAATACGTCATAGACCCAGATAAAAAAGTTATTGGGCTAACGCCCGATGGTGCTCCCAAGAAATACCTTAATCCGGTAGTAATGGTAGTAGGAATGGCCCTATTGTCTTTGACCACCATTGGTCTCTTATATATTGATGCCAAAGTGGTGAACTATTTATTCTATTTCTTAATTGGTTGTATTGTTTTAATTGCAGTGATAATTTATTCTGATAAAACACTGACCAGTACAGAAAAAACAAGGGTCTCAGTCATTTTTACGGTTTCTTTTTTTGTGATCTTTTTCTGGTCTGCTTTTGAACAAGCAGGCGCTTCACTCACTTTTTTTGCAGAAGAGCAAACCCAGCGTGACCTAGGATTCTTCACTGTTCCAGCCAGTTTTTTCCAGTCTTTGAACAGCACATTTGTTGTGGTATTGGCCCCCTTGTTTGCATGGCTTTGGTTAAAATTGGGTAAGCACGAACCAGCATCTCCCTATAAAATGGCCATTGGTTTGTTCTTATTGGCACTGGGTTATTTGTGGATTGCATTTGGCGTAAAAGACGTGCAAGCAAATGTAAAAGTGAGCATGATTTGGCTGATTGGAATGTATATGATGCATAGCATGGGAGAGCTTTGTTTGTCGCCCATTGGGCTAAGTCTAGTTAACAAACTAGCCCCCATTAAATTTGCTTCCTTGCTCATGGCAGTTTGGTTTACAGCCAATGCTTTTGCCAACAAATTAGCGGGAGTATTGAGTGGTTATTATCCAGATGGAAAAACCACTTCTTTCTTAGGTTATCAAATTACCAATCTATATGATTTCTTTATGCTATTCCTAGGAATGGCTGGGGTAGCATCACTGGTGCTCTTCTTTCTTTCTAGCAAGTTGAAAAAAATGATGTAATAAAAAAGGCGGTGGATTCACCGCCTTTTTTATGCCGTATATTTATACCTATTAAACGCATGTTATGTCAGAAGTGAAAAAAGTATTCAAACCATTTGTGGCCCCTGAAACACAGATGAAGGAACTCACTGTTAAGTCCATTTTAATGGGAAGTTTGTTTGGTGTCATCTTTGGAGCAGCCACCGTTTACCTAGCGCTGAAAGCGGGTTTGACCGTATCGGCATCTATTCCAATTGCCGTAATTGCCATTACTCTGGGCAGAAAATTTTTAAAGACTACCATCCTTGAAAACAATATTATTCAAACCACGGGTTCAGCAGGTGAGAGCATTGCAGCCGGTGTAGCATTTACCTTACCGGGCTTTTTGTTTTTATCATCGCCCAATAGCGCAGAATATTTTAATTACCTCACCATATTAATCCTAGCCATTGTAGGAGGTTTGTTAGGTACCTTGCTCATGGTGCCTTTGAGAAAAGCATTAATTGTAAACGAGCATGACAACCTGCCCTATCCAGAAGGCACTGCCTGCGGCGATGTATTAAAAGCAGGAGAGAAGGGCGGCGATTTTGCCAAGACCGCTTTTTGGGGTTTGGGTGTGGCTTTTGTCTATGCCATTTTGCAAAAAGTATTACACGTGATTGCTGAAACACCTTATTGGGCAACCAAACAAACCAATAAGTTTTTTCCATCTGCCAAAGTCAGTGGTGAAATTACCCCTGAGTACTTGGGGGTGGGTTATATAATTGGTCCAAAAATTGGTGGTGTATTGGTAGCTGGTGGTGTTTTGAGTTGGTTGGTTTTTATCCCATTGATGTCTTCTTTGGTGCCACCAGACGTGATTGCTACACAGCTAGTAAAACTGGGCTATCTGGCCGATATTACCAAGGCTGGTGGTAAGGGGAATTGGGATCCCATTGCCCACCAATTTTCAGATTATTCTGCGGCGGTTTATTATGCATTTATCAGACAGATTGGTGCGGGAACCGTAGCTGCAGGTGGTATTATAACATTGATTAAAACCATTCCAACCATTGTCAAATCTGTAAAAGGTAGTGTGGCTTCCTTGAAATCAGAAAAAGGGGAAGGAGCTGCTTCCGTTTTGCGTACTGAAAAAGACCTTAGTTTAAAATGGGTTGGTTGGGGTAGTCTGGGTTTGATTGCCCTGATTACGCTTTTGCCACAAGTGCCTGGTGATAGCATTATTCAAAAATTATTGATAGGTGTATTGGTGATCATTTTTGGAGCATTGTTTGTAACCGTATCATCTAGAATTGTGGGATTGATTGGTTCATCCAATAATCCCATCAGTGGAATGACCATTGCCACCGTCATGGGAACTAGTTTGATTTTCTTGAGTGTGGGTTGGACAGGACAGTCTTATGAGCCATTGGTTTTAGTGGTAGGAGGGATGATCTGCATAGCGGCAGCCAATGCAGGCGCCACTTCTCAGGATTTAAAAAGCGGATACATAGTGGGAGCCACGCCTCGAAACCAACAGATAGCATTATTTGTTGGGGCTATTGTCTCTTCTATTGTGATTGGCTTAACCGTTAAATTCTTGGATAAACCTTCTTCAGAAATGTTGAGTCAGGGAATTCATCACGCTATTGGTACCGAAAAATATCCAGCACCACAAGCCACATTGATGGCTACTTTGATCAAGGGAATCCTTTCTCAAAATTTGGATTGGCAATACGTATTTGCAGGGGTGTTCTTAGCCATTACCATGGAGCTCTGTGGTATCAAGTCTTTGAGCTTTGCGGTTGGTGCTTACCTGCCATTGGCTACCACTTTGCCCATCTTTATTGGCGGTGCTATAAGGGGTATTGTAGAAATGAAACAAGCTAAAGCTGGTGAGTCTAAGTCTGCGGAAGAAGAGGAATTGGGTAAGGGAAATTTGTTTGCAACCGGTCTGGTGGCAGGTGGAGCAGTTGCGGGAGTTGTGATTGCTTTTGTGGCTGGTTCAGATGGAGGTGAAAAATTCTTAAACGCAGTTAGTCTGGAATCGGGGATCAGTGAAGCCTTAACCCATGGAGGCTATTTTGTATTGGGTACACTCATGTTTGCTGCAATGGGAACCATTCTCTATAAAGTGGCCATGAAAAAATAAAAATCCTTGTTAAGGATCTATTAAATAAGGGTCCCGCAGCTAATAACTGCGGGATTTCTTTTTTTTTGGTTAAACCTTTTGTAACAATCCCCATCCAAAAACAAAGCTTAACCCATGAACCCAAAAAGAATGTTTAGGACATTTACCGTTGGTGCAGGTTTTACCCTACTCTTTGCC
>CAMFKK010000304.1 GCA_945957225.1 uncultured Sphingobacteriia bacterium
GGTTTAGTTGTGGCTTCTCTGAAATCGGCATATGTTTTTTATCAGTCAAAGGCAGGATCAGACGCTGATACAACAAACTCTTGTCAAGCTGACCTGCAACAATGGATTTCCCATTTTTGCCCCCTATAAAAATGGCCATACTATCTTCTAAAGAAAGCCCACCTTTCATTACTGAAGCCTTATGACAATTACCACATTTATCGGATAATACGGGGCTAATTACATCTTTAAAAATTTTTACTTCAGCCAATACTAAAGCAGTTGTTTGCTTTGATTGTATAGGACCTGTTAGATAATCAGCACCATGTGTTATGGTTCCACCCCAATGTCCGGTTAAGGTTAGGATGATAGCTATAAAAAGGGAAGCGATTCTTTGCTTGAAAACCGTGTTTAAGAACCTTTCTCTATAAAAACAAAATAAATAAGCAAATAATGCCAAGAAAGTGCCGGCCCATTTATGAAAAAACAAGATACTCCCATTGTCTACCTGTTCTTTAGACAATAATAATCCCATAATAGCAGTGACCACCGTAGTTAAAACAGTGAATGATTCAAAGTTTTTCCATTTAGGAGTTTGAATGATTGAATCATTCAAAATATATAGTAATAATACAAGACATAAGAGTACAATGGGAAAATGAAGGAACATGGTATGCCATCTCCCAACTACTTGCAACCACAAGGGCAAAACCATCCTAGATTCAAAAATTAATACAAAAACTAGGAATACCAGCCCACAGAAACTAAGTGTTTTCAATAATTTCCTAGAGGCTATCATGCTACCGGACTAAATTTATAAGGATAGACTTTACCAGATGCCCATTGAGCTACATAGATGTTTCCTTCATCATCTACGCAAACATCATGAGGATGGGTAAATAATTTTTGTTGCTGAGACATGGGCTGTAATACACCATTCATATACATAGGTTCAGAACCCCCAATATTAGAAACAACTTTATTGTCCTTATTTAAGATGGTTACAAAACCAGACCCTTCTGTATTCAAATTGGGGGAACGAAGAACCGCCGCATAAAGATAATCTCCTTTAATTACTGGACGACAAACGCAAGCTCCTGGCAATTTTATCACTTCTAATAAATTTCCATCTAAGGAAAACCGCTTAAAAGCATTCCTACTTCTATCCGTGACAATTAAAGTGGGAAATGCTCCTCCACGATTATCCACACATATACCATGGGCATTGTCCAAATGGGCATCCCCATCACCACGTCCACCAAAATAGTTGATCAATTTACCATTAATATCATAGTGCAGAATATATTGGGCACCGTATCCATCAGCAATATAGAATTCTCCATTCTGTAGAACAGTGGTTTCTGTTGGAACAAATTGCTCTTGTTTGGGATACAAATCTTTAGGTGGGTCAATGGTAAAAATCACTTTACCATAAAGATCTGTTTTATAAACTTGATGGCGAATGGTATCTGTGATAAACAAATAATTTTGTGTATCATTTGTTTGAATGGTTAATCCATGCGCACCCGGATATTCCTTTCCCCATGACTCCAATAATTTTCCAGATTTATTATAGACTATGATATTGTTCTTGGTTTCATTGGTGAGTAATATGATCCTGCCCCTGCTGTCTTCCACCATTTCATGACAATCATTGACAGGAGTCTTTGCTGGATTAAGCCTACCCCAAGTCTCATTAAAACCATAACGTTTTTCATTGTGTCCATAAATGGGGCCCTTTGGTTTGGCCATTAAATCTCGGGTAATAAAAAAAGATGCCGAAGCCATCATGGTTTTATGAATAAATTCTTTTCTTTTCATGCTACAGTTTTAAGCAATAATTTGATTGACAACATTTCCATAGAGATCTGTTAATCGGTATCTTCTTCCCTGAAATTTATACACCAGTTTTTCATGATCCAACCCTAACAAGTTCAATACCGTTGCTTGAAAATCGTGTACGTGTACTGGGTCTTTAATAATATTATAGCCAAACTCGTCTGTTTCACCGTGCACCACTCCTGGCTTAATTCCACCACCTGCCATCCAAATACTAAAGCATCTTGGATGATGGTCTCTACCATAATTATCTTGTTGCATTTTACCTTGACAATAATTGGTTCTTCCAAACTCTCCTCCCCAAATCACCAAAGTTTCATCTAAGAGTCCCCGTTGTTTTAAATCCTTGATCAATGCTGCTGATGGCTGGTCTACATCCATGGCCTGACCACGCATTTCATTGGGTAGGTTACCATGTTGGTCCCATCCTTGGTGATAGAGCTGAATAAATCTTACTCCATTTTCGGATAATTTTCTGGCCAACAAACAATTGGCTGCATATGTTCCGGGCACCAAACAATCTGCCCCATATAATTTGACAATGCTTTCAGACTCTTTTGAAGTATCCATGATCTCTGGCACAGCGGTTTGCATCCGGTAGGCCATTTCATATTGTTGTATTTTTGCTGCAATTTCAGGATCGCCGTAGGCATCCATTTCTAATTGATTGAGTGCAGCAATTTTATCCAACATATTCCGCCTTGTTACTCGGTCCATTCCATCTGGATCTTGCAAATACAAAATAGGATTCTCCCCACTACTAAACTGTACGCCTTGGTGAACAGAATCTAAGAAACCATTGGTCCAAAGTTTGGAATATACGCCTTGTCCATTACCCTTACCCCTTGATAAGAGTACACAAAATGCTGGGAGATTATTGTTTTCTGTGCCTAGTCCATAGCTAACCCAGGAACCCATACTAGGTCTATTCCCTTGCTGTGCCCCTGACTGAAAAAAAGTAAGCGCAGGGTCATGATTAATGGCTTCTGTATGCATGGTCTTGATGATACAGAGATCATCTACAATACCAGCCATATGCGGAAACAATTCACTTACCCATGCACCTGATTTTCCATGTTGGTTGAATGTATAATAGGATCCTACTAAGGGAAAACTGGTTTGATATGCACTCATACCCGTGAGTCGTTGAGTTCCTCTAATTGATTCAGGCAGGTTCTCTCCCATCATTTGACAAAGCAGTGGTTTATAGTCAAATGTTTCTAATTGAGAAGGTGCACCATTTTGAAACAAATAAATCACCCGCTTGGCCTTTGGTGCAAAATGTGGAAGGCCTTTCATGATGTTTTCTTCCAAATTATTAGAACCTGAAAATAAATCTGGAATCAACAATGAACCCAATGCAGCAGAACCCAATCCCAAACTAAGTTTAGAGATAAATTTTCTTCTATTCAGGTTCAACCCTCTTTCCAATAATTCTTTTTCCATAATCAGGTTTTGGTAATGGCTTCCTGCATATTATACAATAATTGAATGGTTTGCATACTCACCACTAAGTCTAATTTGTTTTTAGACTTTGGTTGGTATGCGCCTATTGATAAGGTTTTGTCCCAATCTTTTGATTTTGCAATCCATTGTTGTTTGGCTTGATCCCAATAAGACTGTAAGGATTCTATTTCCTGATCAGTAGGCTTTCTACAAAGGATCATTTGAAAAGCAGTTTCCATTAATTCTTTGGGCTTTTTTTGTTGCATCAATAATTTATCTGACAATGCTTTAGACGCTTCTATAACGGTTGGGTCATTGAGCATAATTAAAGCCTGCAAAGGTGTATTGGTTCTATAACGGCTTACTTGACATTCATCCCGATTGCTCCCGTCAAATAACATCATAGCGGGAGGCGGTACCGTTCTTTTGATAAACGTATAAATACCTCTTCTATACAAAGCCGCTCCGGTATCTTGTACATATTTTTTGAGAATGCCTCTACCAGAAGTTGCCATTTCCCAAAGCCCTGGTGGTTGATAAGGTTTTACGCTTGGCCCACCAATACTTGGATTGAGTAACCCGCTACTAGCAAGTAACATATCCCTAATAATTTCAGCAGGATATCTTAGTCTTGGCGCATAAGATAAATACAAATTCAGGGGATCTTTTTCAAGTTTATCCTTATTGATTTTGCTGGACTGTTGGTAAGTAGCACTCATAACTATTTGCTTTACCAATCTTTTGATATTCCAACCATGTTCCCTAAAATCAACCGCTAGCCAATCTAATAAAGCGGGGTTTATAGG
>CAMFKK010000305.1 GCA_945957225.1 uncultured Sphingobacteriia bacterium
CTCATGACTTGCGCAATCCTATTACCAATACACAAACCATCTTATCCCTCATTAATAAAGGGGCTTTAACGGAAGAAGAATCCAAAACTTTGTTAGAGCAATTAGAGACCCAGTATATTAATACAACTGGTTTGTTAGATAATTTATTGGGATGGTTAAAGAGTCAGATTACGGGTAAGGAATTGGAGAAATCAGATATCAATGTGTATGAGTTAATGAATGGCATGCACTTAGAGCAAAAGATTGCACTGATGCGCAAGCGAATCAAGTTCATCAACAATACTTCTTCTGATTGTAATATCATGGCGGAAAAAGAAATGATTAAAATTATTTTCCGCAACCTGATTACCAATGCCATAAAATTCACACCCTTGGATGGTAGAATTGAAATAAGCTTTACACAGGATGATACCCATTCCTATGTGCGGATCAAGGACTCAGGTATTGGTATGAGTGAAGAGATCTTACAAAAAGTAAATGCACAGAAATACTTTACCAGAACAGGAACCCTACAAGAAAAAGGTAGTGGATTTGGTCTAATACTTTGTAGAGACCTCTTACAAAAACAAGGTGGTGTACTCTTGATTGAGAGTGCAAAAGGAGAGGGCAGTACTTTTACAGTGAAACTGCCCAATTAATTAATCTTCCTTATTGCCTGCAGAAAAAATCTGGTCAACTGCTCCACCCAACATCGGAAATTTTTCTTTTACAAATGCTGCAATGGTGGCTACGGCTTGTCCGGCTTGTTCTGGGCTAAGGTTGGCTTCTTTAACTAGGCGTTCAATCAATTCGTTCATGTTGGTAGTTTTTCACTTTATCTTGACCGCAAGTTAGGGTAGGTGCAAAAAAAAACAGTGGGAACTTATGCCCACTGTTTTCAAAAAATGTGTGTTTTGTTTATGCCACTTTCAAAACAGAAAGTTTGCTCTTGCTAAACATGCTTTCTGCATAGTCTAGTGTAATATTCAATACGGTAGTTTCTGTACCAGGCAATTCAAACATAGCATCCGTTAAAATACTCTCGCAGATACTCCTTAATCCACGTGCTCCTAATTTGTATTCCAAAGCCTTGTCTACCATAAAGTCCAAAACGGCTTCTTCAATGGTTAGGGTAATGCCCTCCAGTTCAAACAAACGGGTGTATTGTTTGATCAAGGCATTTTTAGGTTTGGTTAAAATACTTCTTAAGGTTTCCTTGTCCAATGGATTCAAATGGGTTACCACAGGCAAACGACCCAGCAATTCAGGAATCAAACCAAAAGATTTTAAATCCGTAGCATTGATGAATTGCAAGAGGTTCTTGCGTTGGTGTTCCTGCTCATCTTTGTTTACGCTAAATCCAATGGCATTGGTATTGATTCTTCTGGCAATCACTTTGTCAATGCCGTCAAAAGCGCCACCACAGATAAATAAAATATTCTTGGTGTCTACTTTGATCATTTTCTGTTCAGGGTGCTTGCGCCCGCCTTGCGGTGGTACCAAGACTTCTGTTCCTTCCAACATTTTCAACAAACCCTGTTGCACTCCCTCTCCACTCACGTCACGCGTAATAGAAGGGTTATCGCCCTTGCGGGCTATCTTATCAATTTCATCTACATAAACAATCCCTCTTTCTGCTGAAGCCACGTCATAATTACAGTTTTGTAATAAACGGGTGAGCATGCTCTCAACGTCTTCACCCACATAACCAGCTTCTGTAAATACGGTAGCATCTACAATGGCAAAGGGTACATTCAATAAACGGGCAATGGATTTGGCCAATAAGGTTTTACCAGTACCGGTTTCTCCCACCATGATGATATTGCTTTTCTCAATTTCAATATCGTCAGGTTGTACTTTCTGTACAATTCTTTTAAAGTGGTTGTAAACGGCCACTGACAATACTTTTTTGGCATCGTCCTGACCAATTACGTATTCGTCCAAGAATTTTTTAATCTCAGCAGGTCTGCGAACACTCAATTTAAAATTGCTGTTTCCGCCTACGCCACCCTCATTCTTCAGGTTCAATTCTTGCACAATAATTTCCTGTGCATGCTCTACGCAGTTCTCGCAGATATGCCCCTCCTGTCCTGCAATCAGGATCTTCACTTCGTCGCGGCTTCTGCCACAGAAGGAACAATGTAATTGCGCTTGTTTAGCCATAAAAAGGTTTTGACCCAAAACATCAGACAGTAAAACCTAGTTTTCTGTTGCCTTGAGGGATGCAAATGTACCACAGTTCCCCGTTTTTCGGGAAAAAACTAGTACAAATGAAATAATTTCAATATTTATTGAGCCTGACTGCTTAGAGTTTTTCCAAAATCTGGTCTACTATGCCATAAGCCACGGCTTCTTTGGCATCCATCCAATAGTCGCGGTCAAAGTCCGCCATGACTTGTTCTACGGATTTTCCGCAGTTGTCGGCTAGGATCTTAGCACCCAATTCCTTGGTTTTGCGAATCTGATTGGCTTGAATTTCAATGTCTGCAGAAGTAGCTTGGAAATAGCCACCCAAACTTGGTTGGTGAATCATCACTTCTCCATGTGGATAGATACATCTTTTGCCCTTGGTTCCGGCACTCAAGAGAATAGAACCCATGCTGGCAGCCAATCCCATACAAATGGTGGTAACAGGGCTGCTGATCAGTTTCATGGTATCGTACATAACCATACCACTGGTAACTACGCCACCTGGGCTATTGATGTAAAACTTGATTTCTTCACCAGGTTTATCAGCGTCTAATAAGAGTAATTTGCTTACAATATCACGGGCAGATTTGTCATCTACCACGCCCCATAAATAAACGGCCCTTCTCTCAAAAAAGAGTTTCTCCATTTTCTTGAGCATCACGCCACCCATTTGTTCCTGTTTTTCTTCTTTTGGCTCATCCGCTTCCTCGTCTTCCATTAGGTAAGGGTTGATAATATATTTTGACTGGATCATTGTCTAAATTTTTACGGTTAATTAGTCTTTACGCTGTTTTCTAGGGTTGGTTAACAAAACTTCGTCTACCAGACCATATTCTTTTGCTTCAATGGCTTTCATCCAAAAATCCCTATCGCAATCTGCTGCCACTACTTCAATAGATTTATTGGTGTGCTCGGCAATTACCTCGTACAATTCTGTTTTCAGCTTCTTGATTTCACGAGCCGTGATTTCAATATCGGTTGCCTGACCACCAATGGCACCACTTGGTTGGTGTAACATAATGCGGCTATGTTTTAAAGCTGTACGCTTGCCCTGTACACCTGCACAAAGTAATACGGCACCCATACTGGCAGCAATGCCCGTACAAATAGTAGCCACGTCTGGGCTAATAAATTGCATGGTATCATAAATTCCCAAACCCGCGTAAACACTGCCTCCTGGGCTATTGATATACATTTGAATATCCCTGCTACGGTCAACACTTTCTAAGAACAATAATTGTGCGGTAACAATATTGGCTACATAATCATTAATGCCCTCTCCCAAAAAGATAATCCTATCCATCATCAAACGGCTAAACACGTCCATACTGGCCACGTTCATGGGGCGTTCTTCAATAATATAGGGGGTCAGGTTGGTTACACCATGCAATCCATGTTGTTGGTAATTGTGCAGGGTGGCACTGCTAATGCCACGATGTTTCACTGCGTATTGTTCAAACTCTTTTCCTAGGTTCATATAAGACTGTTTTCGCTTTGAAGATAAGTGTTTTGCCTTTTCATTCTATTGGGATTCTTCAAATACTGTGCAAACTTCTTGTCAACGACAATCAGTCAGTTGAAAGCCCCCTGATTTTACGATAAATGGCAAAAAAAGGGGCAATCTTCACCAGACTGCCCCTTTTCAGGTTATTTTATAGATCACTCTTCACTTTCTACTTCTTCCCATTCTACATCTACTTCTTCTTCCCATTCTTCACTCTTCATTCTTCACTCCTCACTCTTCACTCCTCATTCTTCACTCTTCACTCTTCACTCTTCACTCTTCACTCTCTTAATGGTGGTGATTATGAAATTTCTCTGCAAAAGCTTCCATGCTAATTGCTTAATCAGTTGCCACAACATGTGTTTCAAGGGTGATGAAAAATTTTTC
>CAMFKK010000306.1 GCA_945957225.1 uncultured Sphingobacteriia bacterium
CAGCTAATCCGGAAAATTGTCTTTGCTTAGTTCTGGATCAGCGCAGCTAATCCGGAAAATTGTCTTTGCTTAGTTCTGGATCAGCGCAGCTAATCCGGGATAATTGTCTTCGCTTAGCCCCGGGATCAGCGCAGCTAATCCGGTCATACTCCCTCGCTTTGTTTCGTGAAAATCTCCTCAATTTTCCCCAAGTCTCGTTGGAGGCGCAGCCTACAACGGAAAAAACCGCTCATCTCTTTTTCGCAAACGTCTCGTTGGAGGCGCAGCCTACAACGGACATAACTGGCAACAAAAAACATTTTAACCTAATTATATCATTAAAACGTCCTAATTAATGTAAATTACGCCAGTCAAATATCCTAATTAATGTAAATTACACCAGTCAGCCATCCTAATTAATGCAAATATGGACATTTCAAGAATCATACAACAACAGATTGAAGCCCAAATAGGAGTGCAAAAAGTGATCATGCTATACGGTACAAGACGTACGGGGAAGACTACTATTATTGAAAAAATTGCCCAAAAATACGCTGATGTTACATTAATGCTTCAAGGAGAGGATATGCAGGTAGTTGAGTTATTGCAAAAAAGAACGGTAGTAAATTATCAAAATTTAACCGCTGGGAAAAAGATTATTATCATTGATGAAGCCCAAGCAATACCAGAAATTGGCAAAATTCTGAAACTATTGATTGACACTGTTAAGGGAATTACTGTTATTGCAACTGGGAGCAGCAGTTTTGATTTGGCGTACACAACGGGAGAGCCACTTGTTGGAAGAAATCTTGTTTATCAACTGTATCCGATAGCACAAGTAGAACTTTCAGAAACGGAAGACTTTTTAACCACTTTTAGAAATCTAGAAGAGCGATTGATTTATGGAAGTTACCCAGAGTTATGGCATTTAAAAAGCCGTCAAGAGCGGGAGCGTTATCTTAAACAAATGGTAAGCAGTTATCTTTTGAAAGACTTGCTTACTATGGAAACGGTAAAAGGAGCTGATGTGTTGTTCAAACTGCTACAAAAGCTAGCATGGCAAGTGGGCAGTCAAGTAAGTACAGTTGAATTGGCAAATAGCCTTCAAATAAATAAAGGAACAGTAGAGCGGTATCTAGACTTACTTAGTAAAGTATTTATAATTTATCCATTATCGGGTTATAGTAATAATTTAAGAAAGGAAATTTCTAAGAGTAAAAAATGGTATTTTTTTGACAATGGAATTCGTAATGCATTAATTGGAAATTTTAACTCACTAGAACAGCGTAACGATATAGGTCAGTTATGGGAACAGTATGTTTTAAGTGAACGTTTAAAAAATAACAATTACAGAAATTATCAACCCCAATATTTTTTCTGGAGAACTTATGATGGGCAAGAAATTGACTTACTGGAATTATACAATGGAAAATTACAAGCGTTAGAATGCAAATGGAAAAATGCACAAGCAAAAACACCTGTAGCATTTTCCAAAGCATATCCAGATGCAAATTTTTCTGTTATTAACAAGGATAATTATCTGGAATGGATAACTATTTCTTAAAAAACTCCCCGCTCAACCGCAGTATATCCTCCTTTTTAAGCACCCTTGCATACCCATCCAAATACACCACAGTTCCATCTATTAATTCCATCTTGGCAAAACCCTGATTAAAAGCCTCCATTTTCAACACCGGAATCTCAGTCTTGGGCTCAAGCCTCTTGCCAGATTTATCAATATAAAAATTTCCCACACTATCACTCACCAGGGCTAACCCCCTTTTGTCAAAATTAGAAGCAGACAGGTATTGAAGTGGCAGGCTAACTTTTCCATTACTATCTATATAACCAAACTTTGTTGGCTTTCCCTCTTCTTTAGCAAAATTTCCCACAGCAAAACTGCCATTTGATAAAACCTCCATAAGGTCATAAGTGGCAACTAATTGAATTTTTCCATTTTGATCAATCACACCATATTTATTAGTTGCCTTATCTAAAAATCTAGCCCTGTTTTCATAAAATGGGAAAAGGTTATAAAAATTTAAAGGAATAAGTATTTTACCAGTTCTATCAATAAAACCAGTTCCTGAATCTTTGGTAGCAAGGATTCTATTTTTATCATCTAGGTACCCTAATGATTGGTATTCAAAAGGAATTACCACTTTATCTGTTTTATCAACCGCTCCCCATTTGCCTCCTGTCTCAACTATATACAAACCATTACTATAAAAACTAGTCTGATTGTATTTGGCAGGAATGAGTTCCTTAAAGGACTTGTCCATTAAACCAAATTTGTCATTCTTGTGAAAAAAATTGGTAATGCCATCCTTTTCAAAACTATAGACAGCTGTATAGTTTGGGAATGTTTTGACAATTTTTCCAGTGCTATCAATATAACAGGGAATATCCTCTTTTGTGGTACCTGCCGATAGTCCTTCTGAAAAAGATTGCATGTCTTTTACACCTGGTACTACTGTGAGTTTACCTTGAAGATTAACAAAGCCAACGGAATCGGAAAAATAAACAATGGCTTTACCTTCTTTAAATTCATTCACGGTTTCATAATCAGAATTTACAAGGGCTGCCAGTCTTGCTATCTCTAATTTTTCTTCCATGGTATAGCTGCTGTCTTTTTCATTGCTGCTATTTTTCCCATTATTACAAGCAGTTATTAATAAGAAAAAGAGAAAAACACTTGATATTAGACTTGCTTGTTTTAGATATTTCATATTTATGCTTTTGGTCAAAACTATTCTTTTGATCAAAAGCCCATATACCCGCCATTGGGTATTCTTTAGATTAAAGCATATTGCTAATTTGTTATTCAAAATATTGATACAGCAAATTAGACAACATGGGTCCTATGAAATATTTGTTAACTATAGCGGCAGCTTTTTTAATTTTTTGTGGCTTGTTTAGCTATTTCTATGATAGCAGCACTCCAAAAGCATTTCAAGATTTGGTAGATAAACAGGACAATCCATTTACAGTTCACAAAGACAGTTCAGCCATTATATGGCAAAGAGCAAAGGACTTTCTGAAGATGAGAGAAAATTTGATTACAGGTGGAAACCTTCAAATCAATGATAGTATTATTTATATGCCCTATTACAATAGTAATCACAAAGGCAATTCTATGCGCTTTGAAAAACATGCCCAGGGCGATTCGGTTCAGTTTTTTGTTATCTGGTGGTATTCAGGCGACTCAAGTGGAACTGCCACAAAAGAAATAGCGCTCTATATGCAACATGGCATAGAGCGCTATTCTTTTAAAAACTAAATCAGATTTATTCCTGTATTGGCCAGATGAATTGCCCTGTTTTATTTATATATCCAACAGCAACAAATGAACTGAATGTACCTTCTTTAGTAGTTGCTGATTTTTCTGTAATTCTAGCTAGTCCGCCATCAAAATTGCCCGGTCTTTCTTTCCATTGTGGTTCAATGACAACCTCGCCTTTCAAATTTATAAAGCCCCATAAGCCATTCATTTTAACTGCAGCATAATCTTCCACAAAACGTCCTACTTGTTCTGCCCTGAAATAAGGAACAATTTGATTGCCCTTGGTGTCTATCAATGCCCATTTGCCGCCCAATGTCTTTGCAAACAACCCCTTTCCTTCTACTTGACCTCCTAGGTTTACCCAAGCTTTTCCTTCTTTGTTAAATTCTTCTGCAAAAGCAAATTGTAGGGGAATCACAGTTTTGCCCGTATAGTCCATATAGCCATATTTCTTTTGTACTGTATCATAAATTGGTACCAATCCTTTTTGGAAAATTGTGTTAGATATTCCATCGTTTTGGGCTCGGTATGGAATGTTTTTCACTAAGATTTTTCCATTTCTATTAATAATGCTCTGCGTCTTATCTGATTTGTTGATATAAACCAAGGCATAACCTGATTCATCAAAATCTCCTGCACTGTAAAACTGTGGCTTGATTACAAATTCCCCCTTTGTATTAATATAGCCAAAGGCATCAGAACTTGTTTTTCTAACAGCTGCCAATCCATTTTTAAAATCTGTAGCAGATTCAAATTGTGGTTGAATCACGGTATTGCCCTTTGTGTCCATAT
>CAMFKK010000307.1 GCA_945957225.1 uncultured Sphingobacteriia bacterium
TTGACTCTTGCTTGTATTGCTGCGTCCATGGTTCAAGATTTAATTGATGGTAAAACGAAATTACACAATAGATTATTTTACAATTTATTATTCCTTTTGAATTTTCCCTAATATAAAAGGAGTAAAGGGAATTCCTTATCCAATATAAGCCCCTAATACTTCCCCATTAGATACTTCTACTTGAATATGATCTTTGGGAGTTGTGGCAATAGAAAGACCAACATAGTCAGGTTTTACAGGATATAACTTATGCATTCTCTCAACTAAAACCAAGGTTTGAATGGTTCTGGGATAATATTCCAACAAAGGTTTTAGACCATAAATCAGGGTTTTTCCACTATTGGCCACATCGTCAATCTAGACTATATTGAGGTCTGTAAAATTCAGTTTCTCACTTAATATTACCTCTTTGGGTAGGTCCTTGTCAAGGCTAACCGTAATATTAATTACCTGATTTTTGACATAGGGTTTTAAAAAAGCGGCAATTTTTTCCGCAATAACGGTACCACTATTCCTTACCCCAATTAATATAATATCAGCATCACTTCCACTTAGATTTTCTGCTATTTCTAGTGCCATCCTATGCAATTTCTGGTTGGCCGATTCCTGATTGAGGACATATTTTCTTTCTGACATAAACATATTTGTATTCCAAAAATAAGCACAATAAAACCATTCCACAATCCAATTTACAACAGTTCAAAACCGCTAACTTAGCAGTATAACTTTTGAAATATGGCCCTTCTACCTCAATTCCTTTTTCTGCTTTTGACCCTTGTTGCTATATGGCTATTTAGCAAAAAAGCCATTGAAATCAAACGAAATATCTTTTTGGGAAAACCAGAAGACCTTAATAATAACCCAGAGCAGCGTTGGAAAAACCTATTTCTCTTAGCCTTGGGTCAATAGAAAATGTTCAAAAATCCCTTGGTGGCCATCATGCACTTAGTGGTTTATGCTGGTTTTATTATTATCAATATTGAAGTATTAGAAATAGTATTGGACGGTATTTTGGGGACACATAGGTTATTTCTTCCTTTTTTAGGAGCGGCTTATGGTTGGTTGATCAATGCTTTTGAAGTTTTGGCCCTATTGGTACTCATAGTCTGTGTAGTCTTTCTTGTAAGAAGGAATATCATCAAGCTAAAACGCTTTATGAGCAAGGATTTGAACGGATGGCCAAGATCTGACGCCAATTATATTTTGATTACAGAAATTGTTTTAATGGCCCTATTCTTAAAAATGAATGCCATTGACCAAGTATTGCAAACACGAGGACTAGAACACTATCGTCCAACTGGAGAATTTTTAATATCCAACCAATTAACGCCTTTATTACAAGGGTTTAGCTCAGAAGCTTTAGTGGTTTTTGAAAGAATCTGTTGGTGGCTGCATATTGCCGGCATATTTGCTTTTTTAAACTACCTACCCTATTCCAAACACTTGCATATTATGCTGGCTTTTCCTAATGCCTATTTTTCCAGACTTGACCCCCAGGGAAAGATGCATAATATGGTTTCGGTTCAAAATGAAGTGTTATACGCCATGCAACCAGAATTGGCTCCCACTGATGCCGCTCCTCCAGCTCGTTTTGGCGCCAAAGACATTTTTGACCTTAGTTGGAAAAATTTATTGGATGCCTATAGTTGTACGGAATGCGGTAGGTGTACATCGGCTTGCCCGGCAAATACCACAGGTAAATTATTAAGCCCAAGAAAAATCATGATGGACACCCGTGACAGATTGGAAGAAGTGGGTAAAAATATCAATGTCAATAAAAATTTTGTGGATGACGGTAAATCATTGTTGCACAATTATATTAGTGTAGAAGAACTTAGAGCTTGCACCACTTGTAATGCTTGCGTAGAAGCTTGTCCAGTAAGCATTTCCCCCTTAGAAATTATTTTGGAATTACGAAGGTCTTTGATCATGGAAGAGAGCAATGCACCCCAAGAATGGAATGGCACATTTAGCAATATTGAAAACAATTTTGCCCCATGGAAATTCTCTCCTGATGATCGGGACCAATGGACTGCAGAAGCTTAATTTAAACAAAGGGATGGTAGATCATTCTATAGAGTTGAAGCAGAGCCGTTAGCAGGAAAACAACGCCCATAGCAATATTTAGACTGCGATTACTGGCTTTGATTTTCTGAACCAACCATTTGCCTCCATGTATATATACTGCCAATCCTGCAATGGTACCCGTTCCGGCTCCAATAGTAAATAAGTTAAAATCTATAGCACTTACGGCCAATCTTTTTGTCTGAATTAATAAAGAAGTCCATAGCACCCAAAATGGAATTTGCACAGGGTTCAAAGCACTCATGGTTAACCCCAATACCAATCGGTTGAGTTTGTTGTTGAGTACTAACGCTTTTGATTCCCTTTGTTGTTTTTTAGCACTAAGAATGGCCATGATTCCCAGTACTAGAAATAAAACAACCGTTAGCCAACCTAAACCAAGATATACCATTCTGTGCTGAACTACCCAGTCCATTCCAGTAAGTGCCAATCGCAGATAAATCATTTCTACAATTGCTACCCCAAAAGCAAATTGCCATGCTTTAGAAATAGACTCTTGTAATCCAACCTGAGTAGCCGTAAAGCTCATATTACCTAAGGGCAATTGGCCTAAAAAACTAACCAGAAATCCAAATATAATTGTCAAAAGCATGAACAAATATAGGCCCATTCAGGAGTTTGCGTTAGCCAAAGATTTTATACAATTACTCTTTTACTCTTGCTGAATCAGCACAAAGAAAAATTGCAGTACATTCGTATAAACTCTAGTTATGAAGGTGCGTACCATGGCTGAAATGATGCAAAGTGGCGAAACTCCCGAGATCTTATTTTGGGTAGGTTGTGCTGGCAGTTTTGACCAAAGAGCTCAGAAAATCACCAAGGCATTTGCCCAAATCCTGGAAAAGGTTGGAATTAATTTTGCCATACTTGGCAAGGAAGAAGCTTGTACAGGAGATCCAGCTAGAAGGGCTGGTAACGAATTTTTATTTCAAATGATGGCTTATCAAAATATCCAAATTTTGAACGGTTATGGCATTAAAAAAATTGTCACAACCTGCCCCCATTGTTTTAATACTTTAAAAAACGAATATCCAGAATTGGGTGGTACCTATGAAGTATTACACCATGCCAGTTTTTTACAACAATTGATTGATGAGGGTAAAATCAAAATCAAAGAAGGTGGAGACTTTAAAGGGAAAAAGATTTCTTATCATGATAGCTGCTATTTAGGAAGGGCCAATGATATTTATGAAGCGCCAAGAAAAGTATTAGAAGCACTTGATGTGGCATTGGTAGAAATGAAACGTTGTAAAAGCAATGGTCTATGTTGTGGAGCAGGTGGTGCCCAAATGTTCAAAGAGGATGAGCCAGGAGAAAAACGGATCAATATTGAAAGAACAGATGAAGCATTATCCACTGGTGCATCAATCATTGCCGCGGCCTGCCCATTTTGTAATACCATGATGACAGATGGCGTAAAAAACAGGGAACAAGAAAATGCTGTAGCCGTTTTAGACATTGCAGAGCTGATTGCCGCTTCCATGGAATAAACCTTAATTTTACACTATGAATTTAGACGTATCCCAGTATTTACCAGCCGATTTTCATCCTAGTTCTAGGGTTTGGATTTACCAAAGCAGTAGGTTGTTTTTGATGTCTGAAGCCCTTGAAATAGAGCCCATGTTGGAAGCTTTTTTAGCCAGCTGGAATACCCATGGCACGCCAGTAAAAGGATTTGCCAATCTGCTTTACGGTCAGTTTATTGTAATCATGGCAGATGAAACCCATGCTGGTGTGAGTGGTTGTAGCACAGACAGTTCTGTAAGATTGATTAAGCAGATAGAAGAAAAATTTAAGGTAGATATGTTTAACCGACAGAACTTGGCTTTTGTAGTCAAAGACAAAATTCAATTATTGCCCTTGGCCCAATTACAATATGGATTTGACAATGGTTTCTTATCACAAGACACTATCTACTTTAATAATTTAGTGGCTACCAAAGCAGAAATGCTAGACAAATGGTTGGTTC
>CAMFKK010000308.1 GCA_945957225.1 uncultured Sphingobacteriia bacterium
CCGTATAAGAGTCTCACCAACTATAGCACCCTGATAAGCATGGCCGTTGAAAAAGGAACGGTGTCTGCTGAAACAGAAGCTTTATTATTAGCTTGGAGAGAAGATCCAGCAAACTGGAAAGGCATTTAACCCTAAAACCAACACATGAAAAAGGCCCTATTAATTAGTATTTTTACCTTATTAATTAGTAATTATCTATTTGCGCAAGCTGATAAAGCCTTGTGGATTACCATTAAATCGGCCAATTTAAAGTGTTGGGAGTGCCGGGAGTCTCTTGACAAGTACCTGATTGTTGAGAATAACAGCAATTTTGAAAAAGGCATTATTCAATGGAAATACAACTTATTGCAGGGTGAAATCAAACTGCAATATTTTCCAGATAGGGTGAGCCCAGACCAAATTAGAACTGCCATGAACAATGCAGGTTTTGACGCAGATACCGAAAAAGCCACAGAAGACGCATATAAAAAACTATCCGCTTTGTGTAAAAGAGCGGAAGACGGGGGTGGACCTCAACCCAGAAAACCCTGTCATATGGAACCCTATAAGGGCTATTAAAATACATCTACAACCATTTTAGAACAGTTTCATCTGATGCCTAGCTTCATAGGTAAAGGGAACTGTTTTGAACATTCCAGCCTTTCCCACTTTGGTGGTTCCCTTTACAGAAACCAAAACCTCATTACTGATCATTAGATTCAGGGCATTTTTGTACAAACCCTTAAGGTCAATAGCAATTTTAGAAGGCAGGATAAATTCCTGGTTCTTGGGGATATGCATGCTGGTATCCAAGATCATCTTACCCAAATAATGGTTATCAATGTATACATCGGCATCTATCTTCTTTAGCTCCAAGCCAAATTTATTGGGGTTAAAATAAACCAATTCCATATTTAGGGTAGTCTTGTCAAACCCAACCTTATCCAGTTTTACATTTCTAAGGTCTCGGTATTCAAAAGCTTTTGGGGCAGCACATGCCATTAACAAACAAGCCAGTAGGGCAGAAAGGGTCCAAATTTTCATCCAATTTAATTTGTGCACAAAATAGCATAGATGCACCAATAAGCCCTACAATCAATTGTTATAATTAGTAACTTTCCTACTAAATAGGTTAGGAAAAACAGGTTCAAAAGTCAAAATTCTTGAAACTCAAATAGTTAGTATCAATTAATTCAATTAATAGATTACTTAACAATGATTTACTGAGTTTATTTAAACTTTAATTAGATGACATTTAGACTGTTTTTTGACCATATCAATAGTAATATGAACAATCTTCCACAAGACATAATTTCAAGTAGCTATATTATTGAAAGTCAATATTTTGGAACGGTTAATTGGTATAAATTGTTGTTTGATTATTCAAATATAGAAATTGCCCAATACGAAGCCTACCCAAAAACCAGTTTTAGGAACCGCACCATCATTGCAGGAAGTAATGGGCTCATTGTTTTATCCGTTCCCTTGCAAAAAGGCAGGATTCAAAAAAGCCAAACAAGGGATGTGAAAATCAGTTATGACCAAGATTGGCAAGAGCAACATTGGAGAAGTATTGTTTCCTGTTATGGGAAATCTCCCTTCTTTGAATATTATCAGGATAGCTTAAAAACCTTGTTTCAAAAAAAACAGGAGTATCTCCTTGACTTAAATTTAGCAACTCAAGAGTGGGCTTTAAAGCAATTAAAAACAAAATACATCCCAACCTATGCTTTATTAGAAGAATCCCAATTTAAACAAACAGATACCGATTATAGAGACCAGTTTAAACCCAATGACTTTCAAAAAGTCCAAACTCCGGTAAATTACCCTCAGGTTTTTGAAGACAGAATTGGCTTTCAAGCCAACCTGAGTATCTTGGATTTATTGAGTTGTATGGGTCCAGCCAGTAAAACTTTGTTATAAATACAGCATAATGGTATTTTAATGGCTCTTACTCATGGCTTTTAAAGTGTTAATCATTAATTTTAAACGTTCATCAGGAATAGCAAAGTTTCTGATAAAGCAGTTGCCCCCCAGATGAAGAAGACCTCCTTTTTGCTTTGTTGCATATTGTTTTTGGGCATCCTACAAGCCAATTCCCAGGATTTTTCTAATAAGGGTACTGATTTTTGGTTGGGCTATGGCTACCATGTAGGTATGTCGGGTTCTGCATTTGGAAATGCTTCAGGTGGAGGTGCACAAGAAATGATTCTTTATTTTACTTCTGACAAAAATGCCAATGTGCTGGTTGAAATTCCAGGATTGGGCTATAGTCAAACCTATACGGTCATTGCCAACCAGGTAACATTGTCTAATCCTTTACCCAAAACGGGTGCCCAAGATTGCCGCATTAACTTTGTTGGAAAGCAAAACAAGGGTATTCATGTAACAAGTGATGTTCCTATTGTGGCTTATGAACATATCTATAACCAATCAGTTTCTGGAGCATCCCTTTTATTCCCAACCAATACCTTAGGTAAGGAATACTATTCAGTTAATTTTTCCCAATTATCCAATCAAGCATTTTCTAACTCTTACTTTTTTGTCATTGCCACTGAGGACAATACTTCTATTGAGATTACCCCATCTGGTACCAATTTAAATGGTTTAGCGGTTGGAGTACCATCCACACCTATTCCTTTAGCCAAAGGAGAGATTTATTCCGTTATTGGTACCGTAGTGGGTAGTACAGGGGTTGACTTATCTGGTTCAAAAATTAGGTCCATCAGCAATAATGGATCTGGTGGTTGCAAAAAGATTGCCGTCTTTTCTGGAGCTGGAAAATTGAGTATTGGTGGATCCAATAATGGATCGGCAGATAATGTATTTGCACAAGCATTTCCTTCGGTAGCTTGGGGTAAAAAATATTTAACTGTTCCAACTGGTTCACAACCCAATAACTTTTATAGGATTTGTGTTACAGACCCTAATACAGAAGTAAAACTAAATGGGGTTGTGCTTCCCAAATCATCTTTGGTAAACAATTTTTATTATCAATTTAAAAATGGCAATGTTACAGGCACCAATCCAGCCATTCCCAATTTAATAGAATCCGATATTCCTATTATGGTTGCCCAATATTGTACCACACAAGGAACAGAGGGTAATCCAAATGTTTCAGGTGCAGGTAGCAATGGCATTGGGGGAGATCCGGAAATGATTTATTTAAGCCCCATTGAACAGACTATTAGTAAAATCACGCTCTATTCAGCCACACAATTTAGAATTCTTCAGAGTTATATTAATGTCATTATCAAAACTGGTGGTGTCAATAGTTTTACATTAGATGGGGTCTCACAAACGGGTTTATTTCAAACCCATCCTCAAGAAGCTAATTTCTCTTATGCCATTATACCAGTTAGTTCTGGTTCACATACACTTTTAGCTGATTCCGGTTTTAATGCCATTGCCTATGGTTTTGGAAATGCAGAATCCTATGGCTACAATGCCGGTACCAATGTGAAGGATTTTTCTCAAACAGCTTCTTTTCAAAATCCTTATAAGCGATTAGATTCTGCGGTATCCTGCGCCAATACGCCATTCCAATTTTCTATCCCCTTAAATTTTCAACCTTCTACCATAAAATGGGAATTTACTGCGGCACCCAATATTAGCCCCAATGCCACTATTGGCATTATCAATGCACCCGTGGCAGATAGCAGTACCAATATCAATGGTCAAAAACTCTATTATTATAGTCCTGGTCAGATTTACAAATTTGCCCAAGCCAATTCTATAGCATTAAGAGATACGATTAAATTATACACCACATCGGCCACGCCAGATGGTTGTGGTAGTACCGATCAGTTATATACCATTCCAGTTAAAGTGGCTGAATTACCAGTTGCCAATTTCACCACCAATAATAGTGGTTGTGTTTCTGATTCAGTCAGATTCTTTGATGCTACCAATACTTTTGGAGACGGTATTATTGAAACAGGGCTTTGGGATTTTGGTGACGGCACTACTGATTCTGCCTTTAATCCAGTTAAGAAATTTGCCATTGGGGGCACTTATAATATTCGATACCGGCCTATATCCAGTTATGGTTGTGTTGGAGA
>CAMFKK010000309.1 GCA_945957225.1 uncultured Sphingobacteriia bacterium
CTGCATAAGTGCGTCTTGCAGAAATCATATAGGATGCCTTGTTCTTTTTAATGGGTCCTTGAATTGAAAATCGCGAAGCAATTAAACCTATTCCAATATCCACCTGTGTTTTATTGGTATTTCCTTCTTTCATAGCCACGTCTACTACAGAGGATAATCTACCGCCATATTGTGCTGGCATTCCGCCTTTGATTAAGCTAACATTCTTCACAGCATCACTATTAAAGATGGAAAAGAAACCAAATAAATGACCTGTATTATATACCACTGCATCATCCAATAAAATCAGGTTTTGGTCTGCGCCTCCACCCCTAACATAAAATCCTGCATTTCCCTCACCTGCGTTTCTGACTCCAGGCATCAGTTGTAGTGTTTTCATGATGTCCACTTCACCCATAAATGCAGGAATGGCTTTAGCCGTATTGATATTTAATTCAAACTTACCCATTTGGGCCGTTTTTACTTGATTATCCCTTCTTCTAGAAACTACAGTTACATTATTAATGGCATTGGCATTGGGCACCAACAAAACATTGAAAGATTTATTATCATTTAAATCAATGGTCCAAACCTTTGGTTGATAACCCACAAATGAGGCCGCTAATTGATAAATCCCATTTTTTAAAGTGATACTATAAAAGCCATATTGATTACTACTTACACCTTTTCCTTCCGATCTGATAGAAATATTAGCTCCAATAAGTGACTCTCCAGATACACTATCCCTGATATACCCGTTTAGGGTGAATTTATCTTGGGAAAAGCCAAGAAAACTTGTAAAACAACTAATCAATACTAAAAAAAGGGTCCTAGCCATGGGGAACTAACAAATGAATGAGGGCAAAGTTGGGTGAAATAGGAATTAATTGTTACTAAAGGACAAAGTGTCCTTGAGTACACTGCAAGGTTCCTTTGTTTTGGGTAAATAAGGATTACTTATTCCAGTTTGATCACTAATCCAATAAGCACCCTGGTCTTCAAAGGCTTTGTCACAATAAAATCGGTATAAAGTTTTCTGATTGTATTGAACCGTTCTGATTAAATCATGTAGTTGGTCACTAATCATCTGAAAAGACCTTCTTTTTGATAATAAATTGTTTTCTCCAAATAATCCTTGGGCTTCAGAGGAAATACCATCTGAAAAACTAAAAGCAGTTTGCCTTAGATCCGCCTCCACCTTTAATTCGCTAATTTTTAAACTGTCACTTGCCAAAATAAGTGCCCTTGTTGCTTGCGCGATGCCACTGTCTTGTTCAGCCACCAATTGGTCTTTCAATTGCAGATACGCGGTTAATAAAGCAGCAAAAGATTGGTTAAAAGCACTTGAATTAGTAGATAAAACCAGGGGCTTTTCATTTCCAGCACCTGATTTCGCTTCTTTATCTGATGATTGATTACAGGCCAAGCAAACTAGCAAAAACAAGGAAAAAAGGGCAATTTTCATGTATTTTGATTGGAATTAAAAAAAAAACGATAAGAATTTACCCAGTAAAATTAATCCAAATTGTATTGGCAGCAGATTGGGATTACCTTTGCGCCCTTAAATAACTGTTAAGAGATGTTGATAGGTCTACAAAATGTTACGTTTGAATTTGGTGCAAGGGTCATAGTAGAAGATGCTACATGGCATATCCAGCCAGGTGATAGAATTGGTTTGATTGGATATAATGGTACTGGAAAATCCACCATTTTAAAAGTATTGGTGGGAGAATACACCCCATCAAAGGGAACAGTAGAAAAAGGTAAGGATACTACCATTGGATACCTGCACCAAGACCTGTTGAGTTTTGACACCAATGATAATATCACAGAAGTAGCCCTAAGTGCTTTTGAAAGGGTAAGACAATTGGAAAAAGAAATTGAAACCCTTGGCCAGGAATTGGAAAAGGATTCAGAGAACGAAGAATTATTGATTAAATACACGGATGCACTTCATGAACTAGATGTTTTGGATGGATATAATATTCATCACAAAGCTGAAGAAGTATTGCATGGCCTTGGATTTAGCAATGAGGATTTGGCTAGACCCTACAAAGAATTTAGTGGGGGTTGGAGAATGCGCGTTTTGTTGGCCAAAATGATCTTACAACAACCCGATGTATTGTTAATGGATGAACCTACCAACCACTTGGATTTACCCTCTATTGAATGGTTGGAAAAATACTTATTACACTACAAAGGCTCGGTAGTTATTGTGAGCCACGATAAATTCTTCCTCAATAGAATGGTGAACAAGATTGTAGAAGTTTACCAACAACAATTGCATATCTATACCGGAGATTATGAGTTCTATGAGCAGGAAAAAATGATTCGAATAGATATGCAACAAAAAGCATACGAGAATCAGCAAGATTATATTCGTCAACAGGAAAGATTTATTGAAAGATTTAAAGCCAAAGCTAGTAAAGCTGCCCAGGCTCAGAGTGTGCAGAAAAGATTGGATAAGATTGAAAAAATTGAAGACGTTCAATTAGAAAGACCAGATTTAAGAATCAATTTTCAATTAGATAAGGTTCCAGGTAAAACCTTAGTCACACTTAAAGAGGTTAGTAAAAATTTTGGCAGAATCAATATTGTAGACCACACAAGTGCGGAAATAGATCGTGGAGACAAGATTGCATTGATTGGAGCCAATGGCAAGGGTAAGTCTACCGTTTTGCGCATGGTGGCTGGTACAGAATCCTTTACTGGCGAGAGAATTTGGGGGCATAATGTGGAAGAAAGCTTTTATGCACAGCACCAATTAGAGGCTTTAACCATGACCAATACCATCTTGGAAGAAATGCAATCCTGCGGTAGCAAAAAGTCAGACGTAGAACTAAGGAGTTTAATGGGCGCCTTTCTTTTTGGAGGCGATGATATTGATAAAAAAATCAGGGTCTTGAGTGGAGGTGAAAAAGCCCGTGTGGCACTAGCAAAAACCATTGTTAGCAAGGCTAATTTTTTAATTTTGGATGAACCTACCAACCACTTAGACATGCACTCTGTGGAACTATTAGCAGACGCATTGAACAAATATGAGGGTAGCATTATATTGGTAAGCCATGACCGTTATTTTATTTCAAAAACGGCTAACAAAATCTGGGAAATTGTAGATCATCAAATTAAAGAATTTAAGGGTACTTATCAGGAATGGGTTGAATGGAATGAGCGTATGGCTAAGAAAGAACAAGAAAATGCCCGCAATGAAGCCAAAGTTGAAAAACCAGATCCCAAACCAGAACCTAAAAAGCAACAACCAGCAGGCCCCATAAATAAAGACTTACAAAAAGAGGTTCAAAAACAGCAAAAACTATTACAACAGATTGAAGCAAATTTGAATAAGACAAAAACAGAAAAGCTACGCATTGAAGCTGCTATGGGAGATCCAGCCAATTATGCCGATAGGAACAAGTTTGTTCAATTAGAAGCCGATTATAAAAAAGTACAAACAGAATATAATAATCAGAATGCGGAATATGAAAAAGCATTTGAAAAGTTGGTGGAATTGGAATCTGCGTAATAAATACAAAAACATATCAAAAATGGAAGCCTGGGCATTTGTTCAGGCTTCCTTTTTGAATGCCCGTATGTTTTTAATATATTTATGACAGGTTCAATTTCAACCTTTAATTTCTATAAATGACCAGATTTATCTTATTGTTGATTTTATTTTTTTCACCATTTATTGTTTTGAATGCGCAAAACCAAAACTCTATTTTATTAAAACCAGATAGTACTCTTCCTAAAAAGATAGATAATTCCTCCCAACATTTACTTGACCTAGCACTAGAAAGATTCAAAGATTCTTTGAGAAAAAATGAACTAGAACGTGAGCTTTCCACCCTAAAAGATTATGAATTAAGCAAAAAGAAAATTCTAAATGAACAATTACTAAAAATCAAAAATGACGATAGTCTAAAAAGATATTTACAGATGAAAACGGTTGATAGTTTACGAAAAACTGCCATCGGATATCCTGTAGCGCCATTTAACGATACTTTGTTTAAACTGTATCACAGACTTGGTGAATTAACAGCAAAGGAAAGAGC
>CAMFKK010000310.1 GCA_945957225.1 uncultured Sphingobacteriia bacterium
TCACTCTTCACTCTTCACTCTTCACTCTTCACTCTTCACTCTTCACTCTTCACTAAATGCTAGTCTAGATGCTTATTGCGCTAGTGATATGCGTACGTTCACTCCCGCACGTGTGTTGGTAATTGGCGCAGAGGTTGAGATATAAGGAATCACCCTGCGTTGGTCAAAGAATAATTTAATATTGATCCTATTATTAATCACATAGTCAACTGCTGGTTGAATCACAATTTCTTTTTGGCCACCGGTTCCGTATGCATTGCTTTGGTCAAGACGGCTATTGCTGGTAGCTACATCGCGAAGCGATACATCAAGTTTCAGATTCAGGTCATTGTTGAGTTTCTTGCCCTTCATACCTGGTAATTTAAATGGAAGGTTTACACCACGTTTTCTCCATGATCCACCAAATGTCCATTCGGTACTCTTGCTCTCGCTTAATTGATAGTCAATCAAACTCATGCTAAGGGTTCTGCTTTTGCGATATTCAAATTTCAAATTCAGTTTACTATTGGTGGTGACTTCAACTCCAAACAAGGGTACAAACTGCTCTTGCATGGTAATATTTGGTACCAAGAAATAGGGAATATAGTTACCACTCACGGTATCAATAAAGGAAGGAGCCCCTAGTCTAAATGGATCGCGATAGAGCAGGGCACTATTATAACTATTCATGCTCAGTGTTCCATTATAACCATGAGTTAAAGTAATGGCACTGAATACGGAGGCCACTGATGGAATTTTTGTCAGACCCGTATAAGTCATTCGCCAATTGGGTCTTGGCAGGATCCCGCTAAATGGATTGGAACTGATATTGGCATTGGACTGTTTGATTAAGGAAACTGAATTGGGATCCTTGCCCGTATATGCTGCAATAAATGCAGGAATCAATACGTCTTGAGAATACCTGCCATACCCTTTGGCAAATCCATCTGCAGTAAATTTCTGACCCGCTGGAAGTGCCTGCCAATAAGGGTTTCCATTGGCTACCCTATTTGAAATAATCAAACGATTGGCTTCAAAAGTTTTAAAAGTCTCTGATACTTCATTAGGATTGCCTTTTCCAAAAAGGGTATTAAATGCAATATATGACACGCTAAAACCACCGGTTGCTAGCGGGTTCAAGTGTTCTGCCCTACCCGCACCAAGGGTATCTTTAAAGAGTTCAGAATATTCCTTACTAAAAGACTTGTCTAGATTTATATCAATCACTAATTCACGCAGGGGTTCAATTTGTGCCGTAATGCCAAATCTTTGTTCAAAACTTTGACGGAATAAGAAGTTAAAGCTGCTATCTCTGGACAACATTCCTTGAGAAGCTTTTTTGTTGAGCCAGTTGGTATCGGGTTGTTTGCCAAATACATAATCCAAACCTGGTTGCATACTACTCCAGTTTTGACCTAAAGCAGTAGTACTATCCATATAACCCGGCACCCTACTTCTGTAATTGGCAGAATAATTGAGTTGCACGGTTTTGACCATGGTCACAAATTTGCCCAAGCCTCTAGAGAATCCACTCAATTCCATGGGCTGATTGGCTTTGGCCAATCGTTGTGCTGTACGTTCGTCTCTTTTTTGTCCACGCCATTTTTGCAATGCTTCTTTTCTTGCTTTACCAGTTAAGCCTGCCAAAGCTTCTTCCTTGGTTGGGATAGCAAATCCTAAAGCATTTTGAGAATTATTGGGATTGGTTCCGTTTAACAAATCTTTCTTGCCCTTTTTCTTTTCAGCCTTGGCCGTTGGTGGCTTTGGTGCAGGAATATTATCTATAGAACGCAACCATCTTGACTTAGCATAGAGATTGGTAAAATTGAATTGGGTATTCAAACTATTTTCCTGTGTGTTTTCAATGGTATTACCTAGGGTCAATGCAACTCGGCTAGCACCAATCCAGTTATAGGAAGTTGTAAAACCATACCTAGCAGTGATCCAATCACTAAATGGCAATTTGCTCAAAGGAATATCATAATTCAGAGAAGCTCTTTGTTGGTACAAAGTATTTCTTCCACCCTTAAAGAAATTGCCCCGCACACTGTCTTTTTTCTCCTTGGTATCTAGTCTTCCATAAGGTTCATCTACGCGAGAATTGTTGGTTGCTGTAAAATTCAGGTTCAGCTTTCTGGTCAAATCCCATTGCATATTGTAGAACCTATCAAAAGAAAAATACTTATCATAAGTAGTATCAACCCTATCTACTTTGCTATCATAGGTATTGACTATTCTTGGTACAAATTCTCCAAACTGTCTATTGATATCGGCCCTAAAACTTAATAGGGATGGGTTTAGGTTAAAGTTGAAATCTCTGATCAAAGAGAGCCATGGAGACCTACTCTTGATCAAACCCTTCATGGGTTCAATATACTTGCTTTGTCCAATAAAGGTATACCCCAAGCCACCCCTATGTCTGGTGACTTTATTGTCCAGAATAACAGGACTGGTTTGCTCCATTTGGGTAAATGAATAACTCACATCAAAATTGCTGATCTTAAGTAAACCTGGTTTACCTGCAGGGGCAACCCGAACATTGGTTAGGTTCAATGTTTTGATGGTTGTTTCATCTACTGCTGCAGCTCTAATAGAGTCCTTTTTGCCAGGATTATTATTTAGCTTCTCTGCATATTTTACATCCTTGTCAAATGGATCATATTGTGGAGTTCTAATGGTTTTGCTAATACTAGCATAAACAGGAATACTCAACCTTGCTTTTTTAGGCAATAGTTTTCCAGCATTGATATTTGCAGCGGCGTCAAACTGTAATAAATTATCACGCGCGCGCTCATTCACCCTTTGTTCAATGGTTCCAAATCCCTGTGTATGCGTATTAGCTGAAACAGAAATGGTTCCCAGATCTGCCAAGGTTAGGTCTACCCTTCCCAATGCAGCCCAGCCCCCATTTTCATCCAATTCACTTAAACGCAGTTCGTTGATCCACACTTCAGTATTAACGGGTGCTGCGTCAATTCTATATGGATTTTCTACACCCACCAACATGCCCCTGACTTCACCCAAATTGGGGTTACCCATAATGGAATAGGTTTTGTTTCCCACTCTTTCTCTATAGATAGAAGTAACAGAAACTGAGGCAGCATTTCTTCTGAGTTTTAAGTCTATTAAATCGCGCAAGCTAAAATCTAAATTATTAGCGTTTGGCCAAACTGCTTCTTCCTGCCCCTTGGCATATGTACCGGGTGGGGTTATTTTCAGCGGAATTTTAATTTCATAATAGTTGTTCAAAAAGTCTTGACCAATTCTTATTACAACATTGGCGTCTCCGTCTTTTAAAGGTCTTTGTCCATTGACAGATTCTGCGTGTACAAACATAGAGAGCTTACCATATTGACGCATGTCAAGATTGAGTGTTTTAAACACTGCCCTTGCATCTCCAGTGAATAGGTCTCTGATTTGCATACTCATGCTCTGCTCATTCTGCAACAAATTCACTCCATTATTACTCAACTGTTGTACGCGCTCAATGCCTGGAGGAATCAAATAGTTCACGGGTTGACGACTACTATTTTCTTCTAAGTTGACTGCAAGGGTATTAAACTTGGTACCCAATGCATTGTTCACGGGTGTATAAGATCCTGTTGTGTCTAAATTATACGTGAACTGTCTCCATTGATTGCGTACTAGGTCTAATCGCGCAAAGCGCAACACCACGGAATCTTCAAAATCAGACAAATACATCCGCATAAAACGGATAGACTTAAAGTCAGGGATACCCCCAATTTTGCGGGTATAATTTCTAATAGGAATTCTAAACAAATACCAATCTTCTTGACGCACAATGCCATCTGCTGAATTAACAGTAACTCGGCGTTTATCTGTAATATATGGTGTAATACCCACGTCCATCCCCGGCTTTAATTCAACCTCGTACTCATAATAAGATTCTGTTTCATTGAGTGTATTATCTCTATTCAAGTCTTCGTTATCAGGATACAAAGTAGCTGCTGGTGTAAATTGACCACCTGTTGTAGCAATAGGTGAATTGCCTTGCGGGTTATTGATATTTTTATACC
>CAMFKK010000311.1 GCA_945957225.1 uncultured Sphingobacteriia bacterium
ACTCCCTTTGGGAAAAGTGACAAAATTATTGGTGGCGCGGGCACTTATATAGCTTGGTGTGCATCCAATTTTACCCCTATCAAGCAGATTTCTGTAGTAGGAGGTGATTTTCCTGAATCTGAACTTGCTGCTTTAACCGCAAGGGGTGTTGATTTAGAAGGGGTTCAAATTAAAAAAGATGAGAAAACTTTCTTCTGGAGTGGGAAGTATCATATGGATATGAATACCCGTGATACCCTTGATACCCAATTAAACGTATTGGAAAATTTTCAACCCGTAGTGCCAGATTCTTTTCAAGACTGTGAATTTTTGATGTTGGGCAACCTGGTGCCTGCTGTTCAAAGAAGCGTAATTGAGCAGTTGAAAAACAGACCTAAGTTGATTATCATGGATACCATGAATTTCTGGATGGAAATTGCCATGGAAGAATTGAAAAAGACCATTGCCTTGGTTGATCTATTAATGGTGAATGATAGTGAAGCAAGACAACTAAGTGGCGAATATTCTTTGGTGAAAGCTGCCAAGACCATCATGGGAATGGGACCTAAATACTTGATTATTAAGAAGGGTGAACACGGTGCTTTGTTGTTCCATGGTGAAAAAGTATTTTTTGCTCCTGCACTTCCATTAGAAGAAGTATTTGATCCAACAGGTGCTGGTGATACTTTTGCTGGTGGATTTATTGGTCATTTGGCTAAGACCAAAGACATCTCTTTTGAAAATATGAAAACCGCCATCATTGTGGGTTCTGCAATGGCATCTTTCTGTGTAGAGAAATTTGGTACACAGCGCTTGCGTGAAATTAACAAAGCAGATATTGATGCAAGACTGGCTGAATTTGTGCAATTGGTGAACTTTGATATTGACCTAGTTTAATGAATTTGTCAAAATATTTTTGGCATTACTAATCAATCGCAATAATTTTACCACATCATGATGACATTGAAACATACAAAACGTACAAAGAAACCTCTCTAAAGGGAAGGTAACTCTGCGTTGTGTATGATAGATATAACTAGAGGCCTTCCCAAATGGGAGGGTCTTTTTTTTTTGAACCATTTATTAATTTCTTTAAAAACCCCAAAAGGGGTGGAGGGTAAAAAATGAAAGTAGCCGTAGTAGGTGCCACCGGCTTAGTTGGTACTAAAATGTTGCAGGTTTTGGCAGAACGTAATTTTCCGGTAACTGAAATTGTTCCGGTAGCATCTGAAAGGTCCGTTGGTAAGGAAGTTGTTTTTAAGGGCAAGACTTACAAAGTGGTGAGCATGGATGACGGAATTGCAGCCAAGCCGGCAGTGGCTATTTTCTCTGCAGGCGGTGGTACTTCTTTAGAGTGGGCACCAAAATTTGCCGCAGCAGGAATTCGTGTCATTGACAATTCTTCTGCATGGCGTATGGATCCTACTAAAAAATTAGTAGTGCCTGAAGTAAATGCAGCTGTGTTAACTGCTGATGACTTTATCATTGCCAATCCCAATTGCTCTACCATTCAAATGGTGGTTGCTTTGCAGCCCTTGCACTTGAAATACAAAATCAAACGCGTAGTGGTAAGCACTTATCAAAGTGTTACTGGAACGGGTAAAAAAGCAGTTGACCAATTGTTCAATGAACGCAAAGGCATTGAAGGTGAAATGGCTTATAAATACCCCATTGATTTAAATGTAATTCCTCAAATTGATGTGTTCTTGGATAATGGATATACCAAGGAAGAAATGAAAATGGTAAAAGAAACCAATAAGATCATGCAAGATGATAGTATTCGAGTAACGGCTACCACAGTTCGGATTCCTGTTGTAGGAGGACATAGTGAAAGCGTGAATGTTGAATTTGAAAATGAATTTGACTTGGCCCAGGTGAAATCAATTCTTGCAACAGCACCTGGTGTGATAGTTCAGAACGATGACGCTACACAGTTTTATCCAATGCCATTATGGGCACACGAAAAAGACGAAGTTTTTGTAGGCCGTTTGCGTAGAGATGAAACACAGGACAAGACTTTGAATATGTGGATTGTAAGTGATAACCTACGCAAAGGTGCTGCTACCAATGCCGTACAAATTGCAGAATACTTGTTGAGTAAAGGTTTGTTATAAGAATGTTTGTGTGATTTTTGAAAGCCCCAGATCTTCTTGGGGCTTTCTTTTTTGCTGGGCTTTCTTAGACCTTTAGAAAAAGCAATTTATGGAAGCATCTCATCATAAAGACATTGTTCCGGAAGTCATTTCTTTTTGGCAGCAGGTCTTGCTTCAGAAAATCAGTCAATGTAAAGCCTTTTAACAACTGATGTAATTGAATCATTGGGTAAGGCTTTCAAGATGCTCCATACTAGTTCTTATTCTTCTAAAGCCCTATTTAAGAATACAATGATTGGTTGCAAAGCTTCAAATGCTTTGGCAATGGTTTTTACCAATGTTTTCTCTGTAAGTTCTTTATCAGCAATGGGACTAATAGCAATCCAACTTTTCAATTTAATATATTCAATAGCAGGATTGTCTTTTTCATAGCCCTTGGGTTCGCGCACCAAACTAATGCCCTCGGATTTATCTAAATCACCATATTGTTGTTTAAAATTTTTATGGCTTAATAGTTTTTTAAATTCAGGCCAATTATAATCAATCTCTTGTCTAATTTTTTTCATCTTATCGGGTTCGGCCATATACAATCCACCCCCTACAAAACTCTTGCCCCCCGGTTCAAAATGAAAATAATATCCAGCTGTTAATGCTTTTTTGCCACCAATATTAATGCTGGCGCCCATATTGGTTTTATATGGTGCTTTGTTTTTGCTAAAGCGCACGTCTCTATTGATTCTAAACACACATTCTTTAGCAGTTAAATGAGCAATGGAAGCATCTTTCTTAGCAGTCTCTTTGATAACTGCATCAACCAATGCTGCAAAATCTACTTTACAGTCTTCATATGCTTTGCGGTTTTTATCAAACCATTCTTTACTATTGTTTTTTTCTAACTGCTTTAAGAATTGTAAAGAGCTATTGGCTAACATGGTTATTGATTTTGTTCTATCAAATTAAGAAATTCTTCTTCCGATAAAATATGAATGGTATTGATTTTTTTGGCTTTTTCTAATTTTGATCCTGCGTCTTCACCCACCACAAGGTAATTGAGTTTACTGCTAACACCTGATACCAATTTACCTCCATTGTCTTCTACCATTTGTTCGGCTTCGGATCTTTTTAAACGAGTGAGCGTACCTGTGAATAAAAAAGTTTGACCTCCCAAACTGTCTCTACCCGTACTTTCTTTTTTGGTGTTTTTAATTTGAAGACCAAGTGACTCCAGCTCATGCAACATCTGCATATTTTGTTCATTCTGAAAAAACTGGTGAATACTTTTGGCCACTTTTACACCAACGTCTTCTAGCGCTAAGAGTGCGGCTTCATCCATGCTATGAAAATCAAAAACTTGTTCCACCGCATTGGCCAAGGTTTTGGCAGTTGTTTCGCCAACAAATCTAATGCCCAGTCCATAGATTAAACGGTGTAGTGGTTGTTGTTTAGAAGCTTCAATAGCAGCCTGTAAATTGTCTATGCTTTTCTTTCCAAAACCTTCTAGTTTGGATACAGCTTCAAAAGACAATTTATAAATCCCCGGTATGTCTTTTAGTAATCCTAGTTCATAAAATTTTCGAACATTGGCTTCACCAAAACTTTTGATATCCATGGCATCCTTGCTCACAAAATGAATCATGCGTTCCACTACCTGTGCTGCACATTCTATATTGATGCATCGCCATACGGCTTCTGTGTCTTCCTTGAATAATTCACTTTTACAAACCGGACAGGTTTTGGGAAATTGAATACTGAATTCTGTACCAGTTCTTAATTCAGGAAGGGATTTAACAATCTGTGGAATTACATCGCCAGCTCGTTCTATGAGTACTTGATCTCCTAGTTTTAAATCTTTCTCACGAATATATTCCTCATTGTGCATGGAGATACTTGAAACAGTAACACCTGCCAAATACACAGGATCTAATTTGGCAACTGGGGTAACTG
>CAMFKK010000312.1 GCA_945957225.1 uncultured Sphingobacteriia bacterium
ATTGAAGGGTGTTGACAACAAACGCTCCATTGAAAAAACCTGGAACAGTGGTGAAACCGTTTATCCAGTTAGGGTAGAAAAAAAGACTTTTCAATACCTCTACAAGGATGAAAGCGGATATAACCTCATGAACAACGAAACTTTTGAGCAAATTGCTTTGGGAGAAGAAATGATTGATGCTCCTCAGTTCTTAAAAGATGGTTCTGAAGTATTTGTATTCATCAATACTGAGACTGAATTGCCTATTGGAGCTGAATTACCTGAGAAAATTGTCATGAAAATCACTTATTGTGAGCCAGGTCTTAGAGGTGATACCGCCACAAGAGCGCTAAAAGCAGCTACCGTTGAAGGTGGTGCTACTGTAATGGTTCCCCTATTTGTAGAAGACGGAGAATTGATTCGCGTGAATACCAAATCTGGTGAATACGTAGAAAGAGTTAAGGAATAATTTACTGAATCTTATACAGCAAATGGCGGCTAATAGCTGCCATTTGTCATTTAAAAGGGTAAATTTTGCTAGAGGAACTAGTTGTCCCCATTTTAAAGAAAATAGCCATTTTTACCAAAAAAGGGCTATTTTGCCCCCCGATTTGACCTAAATCAAACGTTTTTTTATCAAAAACCGCCATTTATGGACTTGAAGCAAATTCACGAATTAATCAAAATCATCAATAAAAGCAATATTGGTGAAATTAGTATAGAAGATAAAGATGGTAAGGTTACCATCAAGCAAAAAGAAGAGCCAGCTGTTACCGTTACTGCTGCTCCTAGTCATCAAGTTTATACTACTGCACCAGCTCCAGCCGCTGCGCCAGCTCCTGCTGCACCAGCCGCTGCACCAGTGGCAGCACCCAAGGCTGATAACTTGATTACCATAAAAAGTCCCATGATTGGAACTTTCTATCGTAGACCTTCTCCAGATAAACCCATTTTTGCTGAAATAGGAACCGAAGTTGCTCCAGGTAAAGTGGTTTGTATTATTGAAGCCATGAAGCTATTCAATGAAATTGAAAGTGAAGTAAGTGGTACTATTGTCAAAATTTTAGTGGATGATGCAAGTCCGGTAGAATATGACCAACCCTTGTTCTTGGTGGAGCCAGCTAAATAGTTGCTCCCGCTTTATTTTTTCATCAAATTGAATCCATGTTTAAAAAGATATTGATTGCCAACCGTGGTGAAATTGCCCTTCGTGTCATTAGAACTTGTAGGGAAATGGGTATCAAAACTGTTGCCGTCTATTCAACTGCTGATAAAGACAGTTTACACGTAAAATTTGCCGATGAGGCGGTATGTATTGGTAAACCTCAGAGTTCAGATTCTTATTTGAACATCCCCCATATTATGGCTGCTGCCGAAATAACCAATGCCGATGCTGTGCATCCAGGCTATGGTTTTCTTGCAGAAAACGCCAAATTCTCTCAGATCTGTGCCGACCATGGCATTAAATTTATTGGGCCTACGCCTGAGATGATCAATAAAATGGGTGATAAGATCACGGCAAAAGAAACCATGATCAAAGCCGGAGTACCAGTAGTGCCAGGTGGCGAAGGTTTGTTAGAAAGTATTGAACAAGCCAAGGAATTGGCCAAAGTAGTTGGCTACCCAGTAATTCTCAAAGCTACTGCTGGTGGTGGGGGTAAGGGAATGCGCGTGGTATGGAATGAAGAAGAAATTGAAAAAGCATATACTACTGCTAAAATAGAAGCTGCTGCTTCATTCAAGAACGATGGAATCTACATGGAGAAATTTGTGGAAGAACCCCGTCATATTGAAATACAGGTAGCAGGTGACCAATATGGTAATGTATGTCATTTGAGTGAGCGTGATTGCTCTATTCAAAGACGTCACCAGAAACTGGTAGAAGAATCTCCTTCACCTTTTATGACACCAGAATTGAGACATAAAATGGGAGAAGCCGCTATTAAAGCAGCATCAGCCATTAACTATGAAAGTGTTGGTACTATTGAATTCTTGGTAGACAAACATCGCAATTTCTACTTTATGGAAATGAATACCAGGATCCAAGTAGAACATTGTGTAACAGAAGAAGTGGTGAGCTTTGACTTGATCAAAGAACAGATTAAAATTGCCATGGGTGAGAAAATTTCTGGAAGAAATTATGAACCCCAAATGCACGCTATTGAATGTAGGATTAATGCAGAAGATCCCTATAATGACTTTAGGCCATCACCAGGAAAGATTACCGTATTGCATACCCCAGGTGGGCATGGTGTAAGGGTAGATAGTCATGTTTACGCAGGTTATGTGATTCCTCCCTATTATGATAGCATGATTGGTAAATTAATCACTGTTGCTCAAACTAGGGAAGAAGCCATTGATACTATGTATCGCGCCTTGAGTGAATATGTGATTGAAGGTGTTAAAACCACCATTCCATTCCATTTGCAATTGATGCAAAATGAAGATTTCAGGAAAGGTAATTTCACCACCAAGTTCTTGGAAACTTTTAAAATGAAATAAGCATTGGGGTTTACCCCTTGTAGATATTCTTGTTAACCGAATAGTCCCCGCCACAACGGGGATTATTTATTTACAACCTGTTCCGGATAGAGTTGGTTTTCTTTGAAAAAGGCAATGGCCAAAGTTAATTGATCATCGGTAAGTCCGCTTGCCTTGTGCCTATTTTCCCTAACCTGGTACATGGCAACCGTCTTGCGGATTCTATTGAAATCTGTTTCAGGCATGGCTGAAATAGATAAAGCTTCTTTTTGTTTGTAAAACTCGGTTTCAAAAATCATATCGGCCTGACGGCCATTGATTCCTAATTTATCAATCAATGATTTACGGTATTTGGTCTTCATTAATTGTAGCGCCCTAGCCAAGCTTAATGTATCATAGGCTTTGTTATAAGAAAGGGTGATGGCTTCACAAGGAGTTGGGTGCTCATCACGGTTCTTTTTAAATTCGGCCAAAGATTTCAATTGTTGGTCCGAGAGTTTTAAAGCCTTATATCGTTTAATCACTTCTGCATTTAATTCTCCCTTGGTGGCATATACCTCATTGGTATTGTTCTCAATGCTAATGAGTTCCTTGGTTGCCCATAAATCAATATCACCAATCTTATTGGCAATATCTTCTGAAATGCCAAATTGCTTCATAATGGCCTGTTTATCGCAATAGCCAAAGAGCTCTCTTTGTTCTTCTGGTGTTCTGTTTTGGGCTAATGCGCCATTGACCCAAATAGTCAAAAATAAAATGCTGGCTAAAAAAGCTTTTCCTATGCTCATATCATCTATTTATAACTTGAAAATACAACAAGCCCATTAAAAAATAAGAAGGCGCTTCCTTAGAAGCGCCTTCTTAACATCTTGTTTAGGGATTGGCCTATTTTTTGCCTCCACCACCACGTCCACCGCCACCACCAGGGCCGCGTTGCATAGACATAGCTTCAATTACTTTTTTTGCCAAATCAGCAGGCAAAGCTTTTTCCAGACGCTTATTTCTTTCGTCTGTCATAGCTTTCATCAATGCAGGTCTGTCAGCTTCGCTGGCATCCCTTAACGCCATCATTTTTGGACGCATGTCATTGTTGATAGCAATCACAGAGTCAACTTGAACGTCATTAAGCCCCATTCCCTTGTACCTCTCTTTCATCATAGCGGTACGTTGTTCTGGAGTCATTTGCTGACCACCTCCTGGAGGCTGAGCCATCAGGGTGTTGAAGGAGCAAACCAGTACTAGTGCTAGTAATGCAATAATTTTTTTCATATTTGGTGTTTTTAGTTTGATAACTGATTCAAGTTAGGAAATCCTATTCTACTCTAAGGAATTATCGGTGGAATGCTTTTTTTTCCCGACCAGTAACTGTTAAAAAAAAGCCCCAAACCAAATGGTTCAGGGCTATAACTCAAGTCATAATGAATTATCTCAAAAATAACATTTCACGGTATTTAGGCAATGTCCAGATTTCATCATCTACCAAGTGCTCTAATTTGTCAACATGGTAACGGATCAAATCAAAGAAAGCTGCTTTAACAGTGCTTT
>CAMFKK010000313.1 GCA_945957225.1 uncultured Sphingobacteriia bacterium
TCCTAGGGCTGCTCCATAATGAAAAGCTATTAATATTATAGCAGCTGATCCACCCCCAACGCCCATTCCATGCAAACTAATTTTGAAATAGTTATTTAGGATTAGTCCAAATACCGTTGCAAGAAAAATACCCATGAAAAAGAATTTCAAGACAATGGGTTGGTCTTGAAAATTACGGCTTAAATAATACATCCACCAGTAAAAAAACATACTGATGACATAGGGCACTATCCTCTCTTTTTGAGTTCTCAAATAAATACTATTGCTAAAACCCAAACGCCAGAGTAGAAACACAGCAAATGCTGGAAAAAAAGCGGTTAACCAAAACACCCCAAACAAACGCATTTTTAATTGCCAGTCTGTAATGCCTGCAAATTCATAAGGGAATTGCCAAATCAAAAAAAGGAATAGATAGGTTGGAATAAAAATTGGATGGAAAAGATAAGAGATAAAGGAAGCTATTGCCTTTAATAATTTATTCCCCGTTTCAATAGGCTTATCTATTGTTTGATCCATATTATACATTTACAATTCCTTTCGCAGTCTAGCTACCGGTACATTCAATTGTTCACGGTATTTGGCTACAGTTCTTCTGGCAATATTATATCCTTTTTCTTGAAGCATGTCTGTAAGTTGCTCATCACTGAGTGGTTTGTGCTTGTCTTCTGATTCAATCATATCACTCAAGATTTTCTTTACTTCTCGGGTACTAACTTCTTCACCACTATCTGTACTCAATGATTCAGAGAAGAAAAATTTGAGTCTATACGTACCAAACTCTGTTTGCACAAATTTACTATTGGCAACCCGGCTTACCGTACTAATATCTAAACCTGTAATCTCTGCAATATCTTTTAAAATCATGGGTCGCATGGTAGTTTCATCGCCGGACAAAAAGAACTCCTGCTGGTGACCAATAATAGCGCTCATAGTATTAATCAGCGTTTCTTGACGCTGTTTAATCATGTCAATAAACCATTTTGCAGAATCAATTTTTTGTTTGATAAAAAGCACTGCTTCTTTTTGTCTTTTATCTGTTTTAGCTCCTTTCTCATAGTCTTTGAGCATGTCTCTGTATCCTTCACTCACGCGCAAATCAGGTGCATTTCTGGCATTTAGGGTAAGTTCCAGTCTTCCATTATTGTTAAGTACAAAAAAATCTGGAATAATATAGGTCTCAGCTTTATTGATTTCTCCAATATTCCCACCTGGTCTCGGATTCAGTTTGATAATCTGGTTAATGACTTCTTTGATTTGTTCGTCTGTCAAATTCAGATTTCGTTGAATTTTCTCGTAGTGTTTCTTGGTAAATTCTTCAAAATACTTACTCAATACTTGCACTGCCAATGCCACTGATTTACCCTCTCCTATTTTCCGCTCCAATTGCAATAACAAACATTCTTGCAAGTTTCTAGCACAGACACCAGGAGGATCAAATTGTTGAATCTCTTTGATCAATGCTTCAATTTCCTTTTCTTCCACCATCAAGCTTTGTCTAAACGCAAGGTCATCTGCAATAGAACTCAACTCTCTTCTTAAGTACCCATCGTCATCTAAACTACCCACAATTTGTTCGGCAATTTTGAAACTACGTTCATCCAATTCCAACATCCCCAATTGGTCAATGACCATATCATGAAAACTGGTTTCCACCCTAATGGGTATTACTTTCTGATCGTCCAGTTCTGGATAATTGTCATCTCTGGTTTTGTAGTCTGCTATTTCCCCATCGTCATCCACAATATATTCGGTCATGTCTGCATTCTCATAATCCTCTTCACTTCCATCCATAGAATCCTCTGTTGGCCCTTCAAAATCATCCTGCAGGTCTTCACCAAACTCATCTTCATGCCCCTCCTCATCCATTTCTAGGGCGGGATTCTCTTCTAATTCTTCTTTGATTCTTTCTTCTAAATTGGCCGTAGGCACTTGCAACAGCTTCATCAACTGTATCTGCTGTGGAGACAGTTTTTGAAGTAATTTTTGTTGAAGGGACTGGCTTAAAGACATTTTTATTTGTTTGTTGCGCTCTTTGACACCCAATTATTTATAGGCAATCATTAACTTATTCGGTTGTAAATTTACATACAAATAAAGCTCAGTAGCACTTGAAACGAATTTGTTTGTTTGTGAATTTATTCCTAATTATCGCGGTTGAAAGTACCGCCCAACAACTTATTCCCCAGAGCAAACCCATTGGTGCTGATAGCATCAAATATTTTTCACCCCGTATCATTCCAGCGAATATCTACAGCAAAAACTTGGCATTTTTTTGCAAAGCTGAATTACAATTAGAGAAGCGCACAAAAATCCCTTTCCGTTTCCGACTAGGAAGTATGGAATATGTAGATGCTCTTGAAGGCAAGAAAAGACCCTAGCCTAATTTGCTGCCAATACTTTGCGAATTGCTGCTGCCATTTTCTCACCTTTTTCTTTGATTTGTTCATCTGTCCAAACCAAACTTATAGCGGTAGATATACAACGGCTCATCACTGAATCACTGGCAGGGAATTGTTGTTGCTGTAAACCAAGCAAAGCTTGTTTTTGAGGGGCACTGATACCATTTAAAGTGGTAGCTTCTTTTAAGTGATCCCATTTGCTGATATAATGCCAGTTATTGACAAACCAATAGAAATTACCCGCCATAATGCCCTGTTCTTTGAATTCAGCAACTACGGCTTTGGTAATGGCTTCAGAAGGTAGGAACCAGCTCAAAAAGCTGCAACTATCACCCGCTTCATCAGGAACTTTTCTAAAACTTATTTCTGGAATAGCTTCTAAATATGTCCTTAGCGCTTTGTTGTTTTTTCTTTGAATAGCTAAAAATCCTTCTAACTTTCTAATCTGTGCTAAGCCCACGGCAGCGTGGAGTTCAGAGATTCTGAAATTATATCCAATAAAAGGGTGTAAGTCTGCTCCACGGTCAACACCCAAATGGTCATGACCATGATCTGTATACCCGTCACTTTTAACAAAAATGTCTTTTTGATTGGTCATTACTACTCCACCTTCGGCACAGGTTATGGTTTTTACAAAATCAAAAGAAAAAGTACCTGCGTGTCCAATGGTACCCAAGGATTTGCCTTTATAAGTACCTCCAATACTTTGACAAGCATCTTCTAATAATATCAAACCATGTTTTTCGCAAATGGCTTTTAGCGCATCCAAATCCGCCATGCTTCCGCACATATGCACGGGCATTACACACTTAGTTTTGGTATTAACAGCAGCTTCTACCGCTATTGGGTTCAAAGTGAGGGTTTCATCAATATCTACCAACACAGGAACAGCACCTACACTTAATACTGCTTCAAAACTGGCCACAAAAGTAAAAGAGGGCATAATTACCTCGTCACCATATCCTACACCTAAGGCACTCAATGCCGTAGTTAATGCTGCGGTTCCACTGCTGGTTAACTGCGCATATTCACAACCAAATACCTCGGTAATGGCTTTTTCTAATTCCAATGCCTTCCAGATGCCCTTTCTAGGTCCATCAAATCCGTAGCGCATTAATATGCCTGTTTCCAGCACATCATTTACTTCTTTTCTTTCTTCAGCACCAAACAATTCAAAACCTGGCATAGTCTCAATTTTTAAGGAACGGTAATCCCGTTCTAGAAACGCGAAGTTAGAAAAATATATCTTTGAACCATGAATCCTACGCTTTACTATTGTTATGATGCTTATTGTGGCTGGTGCTATGGTTTTAGCCCTGTCATCAAAAGAATAGCCCTTGACTATGCTACCATTCTTCCCATGGAAGTGCTTTCAGGTGGGATGATTCTGCCAGAAGAACCCGTACATATTGGGGCTACTGCTGGTTATATTCAAAAAGCCTATACAACAGTTGAAACCACTACAGGTATCAAATTTGGAGAGGATTACCTCTGGCATATCAATAATCCTGACAAAAGCGATTGGTTCCCCCATTCCAAAATGCCCGCTGTTGCACCTGTCTCTTATACACATCTCCGAGCCCACGAGACCGGAGCCTATC
>CAMFKK010000314.1 GCA_945957225.1 uncultured Sphingobacteriia bacterium
GCCGTCCGACCTAGCAGCCAGCCCCGCCCTCCAGGAACCAGGTAGGGGTGTAACGGATTGTAGCACCTAGAGTTTTATGGGTTTACCCTGCCCCAATTTGTTTACTGGTATGCAAGCCATTCATAGTAAGCAGGAGTGGGTAGGTGTGAAGGATATGGAAAAATCAGTAGAAATGCTTTTGGCATTAGTGGGTCAAGTGATTAAGTAAGCTGTTCTGTAATATTTAGTGCAATCTATCTACTGATAGTTTATTGTTGTAACTTTCTAAAAATTTATGATATGAATATCCTTTTGGATTTTTGGTGGGTCATTGTTTTAGCCATTATTGTATTCACAGGGCTTGTAACGGTGAATCAAGGAACCATTGCTGTGATTACCCTTTTTGGTAAATACCGTAGAATTCTACGCCCAGGTTTGAATTTTAAAGTGCCTGTTTTAGAGCAGGTGTTTAAAACCGTAAGTATTCAAAACCGTTCTGTTGAACTGGAATTCCAAGCAGTTACGCTTGATCAGGCCAATGTTTACTTTAAAAGTATGTTGCTCTATTCTGTGATTAATCAGGATGAAGAGACCATTAAAAATGTGGCTTTTAAATTTATCAGTGATAAGGACTTGATGCAGGCATTGATTAGGACTGTGGAAGGAAGTATCCGTGGTTTTGTGGCTACCAAAAAACAAGCGGAGATTTTGTTGCAACGCAAGGAGATTGTTGAGTTTGTTAAAGAACAAATTGATCAGTCGTTAGAAAGTTGGGGTTATCACTTACAGGATCTGCAAATCAATGATATCACATTTGACCAAGCCATCATGGAAAGCATGAGTAGGGTGGTAGCTTCTAATAATTTAAAAGCAGCAGCTGAAAATGAGGGTCAGGCCTTGTTAATTACCAAAACTAAAGCTGCCGAGGCAGAAGGTAATGCCATTAAGATTGCTGCTACTGCTGAAAGAGAAGCAGCTCGTCTACGTGGTCAGGGTGTGGCACTGTTCCGTGAAGAAGTAGCCAAGGGTATGACTCAGGCTGCTGAACAAATGAAGCAAGCCAACCTAGATACCAATGTAATTTTATTTAGTATGTGGACAGAAGCCATTAAGAATTTTGCCGAATTGGGTAGGGGTAATATGCTCTTTTTAGATGGTAGTCCTGAAGGAATGCAAAAAACCATGCAACAGATTATGGGGATGGTGAAAATGAATACAGATAAAGAAAAGCAATAGAAATAGGCTTTAATAATTGGAAAATGCACCATTGAAGCAAGCAGCTGCCGTATGGTGCATTTTTGTGATGTGCAAAAGCTTTCCTAAAATAGGGGGATTGTACCTATTTATTCACAGCAGGGTTGTTCTTTTGTAATTCAGGTTAATTTTAGATTCACCTTAAATCAATTGGGATGTACCATCTCTTACAAATAGACAGTTTGCAAAAAACAGTTTCAGCCGTTGCTGCTCCTGAACAGGTTTCTATGTGGTCGCTTTTGGAAAAAGGCGGTTTTATCATGTATCCCCTGTATTTGTTATTGGCTGCCGCCATTTTTGTGTTTGTAGAACGCTTGATTGCTATTAGAAAAGCTTCAAGGATTGATGAGAATTTTATGCGAATTATCAGGGATAATATTGTTACTGGTAATATTAGTGCTGCAAGAAGCCTAACTAAGAATACCAATAACCCAGTTGCTAGAATGATAGATAAAGGTGTTCAAAGAATTGGCAAACCCATTGATGCCATTGAAAAGAGCATGGAGAATGTAGGTAAATTAGAAATGTATCAGATGGAAAGAAACCTGTCTATTCTTTCTTTGATTGCGGGGATTGCTCCTATGTTTGGATTTTTGGGAACCATTATAGGAATGGTTCAATTGTTTTACGGGATTGCGTCAACGGGTGAATACACGTTGAATACCATCGCCGGAGGCATTTATACCAAGATGATTACTTCTGCAACGGGTTTGATTATTGGTTTGATTGCCTATGTAGGGCACAATTTTCTGAGTACACAAATTGACAAAACGGCCAACAAAATGGAAATGGCAAGTGCAGAGTTTATAGACATTCTTCAAGAGCCAACCCACTAGTAGAAACCAACCGAATATGAATATTCGAAAAAGACTTAGAAATCACCCAGAAGTGCATACAGGCGCATTGAACGATATTTTGTTCATCCTGTTGTTGTTCTTTTTAATTGTTTCTACTTTGGCCAATCCCAATGTGATTAAGGTTTCAAATCCTAAGGCCAAGGCCGATACCAAGGCCAAACAAACCGTTGTCATTACAGTTGACAAAGATCAACAAATCTTTCTGGGGTCTAAGAAAATTGAATTGGATGCCTTGGAGCCGGAATTAAAACTTTTTTTGGCTAAAGAAACTGAGAAGCCTTCAGTTGTGATTAATGGCGATAGCGCTTCTCATTTGGGTACGTCTATTAAAATCATGCAAGTGATTAAAAAATTGGGGGCAACACCTGTGATGGCCGTAGACAATAGTGGAATCAAATAGATGTTTTGATGTTGGCTTTTTTAAAATTGGGTTGACCTAGTTATCTAATAACTGTGCTTTGACCATCCTGTCTTTTCCCTGCATGTCTTGTTTCAATTCTGTAAAATATCCCATGCTTTCAAATAGCGCACAAACTTCATTTCCGAGTGCTTGATTAATTTCTAAGTAAACCGTTCCATTGATACTTAAATGTGTTTGACCAAATTGGGCAATATTTCTATAAAATAATAAAGGGTCCTGGTCTGGTACAAATAAAGCCATGATTGGTTCATGGTCTAGCACATGGGATTCCATACTTGCTTTTTCTGATTCCATGATATATGGTGGATTGCTGACGATTAAATCAACTTCTCCCAATTGCTCCCATTGTTTTTGGTCTAAAAAATCCAATGCTTTTAATTCAATCACTGCTTTTAATTCAAGAGCATTTTTGGTAGCTACTTCAAGCGCTTCTTTGCTTTTATCAATAGACATGATGGAAGCTCCAGGCATTTGTTTTTTGAGTGCTATAGGAATGCAGCCACTACCTGTTCCAATATCTAGAACCCTTAGACCCATGATATTGGCATTTTCTAACCTGATCCATTCTACCAATTCTTCTGTTTCTGGTCTTGGAATTAATACCCACTGATTTACATAAAAAGGAAGGTGGGCAAACCAAGCTTCTTCCAAGACATATTGAAGGGGTTTCCCTTGGAGCAATTGACTACTGTATATGGCTAATTGTTCGCTTGCTGCTGGGCTTAAGATCCTTTGGGATTCCAATAATCGGTCTATGCGCTTGAGTCCTGTGACTTTCTCCATGACCAAATTGGCAATAGCCAATGCCTCTCTTTGGTCATAATTGCTTTCTAGGCTTTTGGCCAATTCCCGATAAGCTAATTCCATAGTCATGCTGCAATGTTAGCACCATTTGGTTATTTTTGCAGGTTCCCGATGATGAATTTGCATGAAACATATATGCGCAGGTGTTTGGAACTAGCCCAATTTGGTGCTGGTTCTGTTGCTCCTAACCCTATGGTGGGGGCAGTATTGGTGTTTGAAAACAGGATTATTGGAGAAGGATACCATCAAATATATGGTCAGGCTCATGCCGAGGTGAATTGTATCAATGCGGTAAAAGAAGCTGACAGACATTTGATTACTCAATCTACTTTATATGTTTCACTTGAGCCCTGTGCACATATAGGTAAAACGCCAGCCTGTGCTAGTTTAATTATTCAACAAAAGATTCCCAAAGTGGTGATTGCTTGTCAAGACCCTTTTCCCAAAGTAGCGGGTAGGGGAATCACAATGTTGCAAGAGGCCGGAATAAATGTTATGCTTGGAGTTTTAGAACAAGAAGCCTTGGAATTGAATAAAAGATTTATCCAATTCCATCAAAAACAAAGACCGTTTATTTTATTAAAATGGGCTCAAACTGCCAATGGAAAAATTGCCGGAATGGATCATGAGCGGCTCATGATAAGTAATGATTTTACCAATCGATTAGTACATCGCTGGCGTAG
>CAMFKK010000315.1 GCA_945957225.1 uncultured Sphingobacteriia bacterium
CCATTATACACCAGAATATTCAACCAAATTATTCCGGCCTGCAAAAGGATCATTCAAAAGAATTACCTGTTGCTCAATCCATTGAGCAAACAGCTTCTGATCCCTTATTCTTAGAGGATTCCAACTCAAGTAGCCCAGAAATTCCTGTAGAACCAAGCAATGTTATTTCCAATGATTTTAGTATTCCAACTATTGAAAAAGTCAAGGAAATGATGCGTGGTATTGATAGGCGGCCGCCTATAGAGTCTACCGATAGTTTACCCCTGGGTATTGCGGAAGTTCCAATAGAACAACCCATTATATCCATTGATCCTGAACCAGTAATATTTGAGGAAAAGGAAGTTCTGCCTGAAGTTCCTTCAACCATAGCAAATATTGAGAACAAAGGGGTTTCAGAGACCGAACCCGAACTATCAAATCAAGCATTTGAAGCGGATGATACAGAACATGAAGCAGTAGATTCCATAGAATCCTATGATGAAACAAGGGCTACCGCTGATAGCAATGCTAAAATTTCCAGTTTATTATCAGGCCAACTGGCCGATTTTAAAAAGCCAGTAACTGATGCAGATCAATTAGGATTGCCCAAAGATCCTATGCATACCATTGATTATTTTGCTTCTCAGGGTATCAAAATTGATTTGTCTCAGATTCCCCAAGACAAATTAACCACTCATTTAAGAAGATTCACTGACTGGCTTAAATACATGAAGTCAGAGAATCCAAATCCAGTAGACCTAGGAACCAGAAAAGATTTAGAAGAAGCTGTGGAAATAATAGCCCAAACTTCCAATGAATCCAAAGAGGTTTTAACCGAGTCCATGGCGGATGTTTTGCAAAAACAGGGACAAATTGATAAGGCAATTCAGCTCTATATCAAATTAAGTTTCTTAAATCCTGAAAAATCCGCTTATTTTGCTGCCAAAATTCAACATTTAAAAGGTATACAATGATCATTTTCTTCTTAGTTCTGATTGTGCTTGCTTGTGCAGGTTTGGCTTTTGTGGTATTGGTACAGAATCCCAAAGGTGGTGGTTTGTCCGCCAACGTTGGAGGCATTAGCAACCAATTAATGGGTGTAAAGCAAACCACAGACGTTCTTGAAAAAGGAACCTGGCTTTTTGCTGGCATTATTGCCCTTTTGGCTTTGTTCTCTAGTCTTTTCCTAAAAGGTGGCGCTTCTAGCAGTGTAGATAATTCTCTTTTACAAAAAGTGAATACTACCGGTGCAGCACCTGCTGCTCCAACAACTCCTGCTAACACCGTTCCTATGAAGGCGGATTCTAGCAAGAAATAAGCAATTTTTAAAATTATTATGACCCTGTCTGCTGTGCAGACAGGGTTTTTATTTAATTTGAATAGATGAAAGCCCTTCTACGCAGCATATTTTGGGTATTACTAGTTTTAATAGGACTAGGTGGCTGGTTGGTATTTGGCCATGGTACGGACTTTTCTGAAAGTCATAAGTATTTTACAGTTTCAGTAGAAGACGCTAAAATGGGCAAGCCGGGTCAATCAATTGAGGGAAAGTACCTATTGAAACAACCATGGCTATTAGACCTACTCATTTCCGTTTCAGGAAATACCGGAAAAATCAAAGCGGGTAAATATGAAATACAACAGGGTCAAAGTATTTGGAGCGTAGCAAGGATGCTGAAAAACGGCAGACAAGCAGAAATTAAATTAGTCATCAATAGAATCAGAACCAAGGAAGACTTTGCACATTTAATAGCTTCTAAATTTAGTCAGGACAGTACCCAAGTAATGGCTTATTTAAATAACCCTGACTCTTTGAAACAATGGGGTGTTGATACAGGCACCGTTTTTACAACAATTATTCAGGATACATATAGTTTCTATTGGAATAGTTCTTTGAATAAAATTTTTAAAAGACTCTATGATGCCAAAAATGGGTTTTGGAATAAGAACAATCGTTTGGCCAAAGCTGCAGAAATGGGGTTCCAACCAGAAACAGTTTATATTTTGGCATCTATAGTAGACGAGGAAACCAATTATGATTCTGATAAATTCAAAATAGCCAGTGTCTATATTAATCGCTTGCAAAAACAAATGCCACTTCAGGCCTGCCCTACCATCAAGTTTGCCATGCGTGATTTTACCCTAACCAGGATTTATGAAAAATACTTAAGTAATCCTTCTCCATACAATACCTATAAATTTAAAGGATTACCACCTGGTCCAATATGCACGCCATCACCCAAAACAATTGATATAGTTTTGGATGCCCCAAAAACAGACTATCTTTTCTTTGTAGCTAAAAGCGATTTTAGTGGCTACCATCATTTTAGCAGTAACTACAAAGAACACGATGCTTATGCTAAGGAATACCAAAAAGCATTGGATATTTACATGGCCAAAAAAGCAAAAACACTTTGACCAAACTTGAAAGAATTATTATTACATCAAAACCGGTTAGTTATCTAATCCGGAAAAGCAAGGAAATTATTATTCCTGGCTTTCAGGGTATTCCTTTGTATGATGTGGTACAGTTCTTCTTTATGCAAGTAAGAAGAATTGGACTCAATGACCGTGCTTCTGTTATTGCATTTCATTTGATCATGGCCATTCCTGCGGCCTGTTTGTTTTTATTTTCTGTAATACCCTATTTACCAGGTTCTGTTGATTTTAAAAATGAATTATTATCTCTTACAAAGGACCTAACTCCCGATAAAAAAACATATGATTTAATTGCAAAATTTTTAAATGACTATTTCAGGAAATCGCAGGGTGGTCTAATCTCTTTTGGATTCTTATTGGTCATATTTTACGCTTCTAATGCCATGATGGGTATTATTCGCACATTTGATAAATCTATCTTAGATGCAAATACTTATTTAATGCACAAAAGATGGAGGGCAATTCGGCTAACTTTTATTTTGATTGTATTGGTCATTAGTGCAGTTTTCTTTTTAATGGGTCATGATGCGCTGGAAACGGTATTAAAAAAACTATTTGGCCTGCGCAAACGCGTACAACTGGGTTGGTGGGAGAATACCCGTTGGTTGGTTATTGTACTCCTAATTTTTCTAGGTATTTCACTCATCTATAAATATGCTCCTTCTGTTGAAAAAAGATGGAAGTTGGTTTCTCCAGGATCTTTGCTAGCAACTTTTCTAACCCTTGCCACCACCATTGGTTTTTCCTATTGGGTGAATCATTTTGGACGTTATGACAAAGTCTATGGTTCTATTGGTACGGTATTAGTAATCATGCTCCTGATAGAATTAAACGCTCTTATTCTACTCATTGGTTTTGAGTTGAATGTCAGTATCACCTTCCTTCAAAAGAAAGTAGAAGAGCGTAAAAAATTGGAACAAGAAGCCAAGTAATTATTTTCTTTTAAGCAGCTTTAAATCTTTGAACCTGAATTTCTCTTTCTTCTTACCCCAAACTGCTACAATGGCCTCCTCTCTTTCAACAGTAACGCTTTTCTGTTGATAATGCCCGGCCACATTTTTCTGCCTATACGCTTCATAAATACTAATGGCACAAGCCACAGAAATATTTAAGCTCTGAATCATTCCTACCTGGGGAATAATAAAATTGCCATCGGCTACTTGGCGCATTGCTTCACTAACACCATCGTGTTCATTTCCAAATACCAAGGCTACAGAACCTGCAGCAAAATCTATATCATACAAATCAAGTGCATCTGAAGACAAATGTGTGGTTAGAATAGTTTGATACAGCGGCCTAATCACCTGCATACAAGCTTCTACGGAATCAAACTGGTGTATGGTTAACCATTTAGCCGCACTACTACTGCTTTTAGGACCAAATCTGGGGTGTTTTGGAATACTGGTAGTGACTATGTAAATGTCTTGAATACCAACGGCATCGCAGGTGCGCATTACCGCGGAAATATTGTGGGGATCCTCTACATTTTCTAGAACAATGGCCAAGTTAAATTGCCTTTTTGCCAATACAGACTGAAATTTTGATTGCCTTTCCGGTGTCATGAGCTATAAATAGAT
>CAMFKK010000316.1 GCA_945957225.1 uncultured Sphingobacteriia bacterium
GACAAGCCTTGCCCTGTAAAGGAGTTCTTGGCATCACCCTCCCATCCACCAGGGAAATCTAAACGTACATATCCATCAGGATTCTTCTCTCCTTTCATCAGCACTTCTGTACCATAATAAATTTGGGGAATGCCTCGGGTAGTTAATAACCAAGCCATGCCCATTTTTACTTTTTCAGCGTCTTCACCAAACTCTGTATATACCCTTGTCAGGTCATGGTTGTCTAAGAAAATGCAGTTTCTATTGGCGTCTTTGTATAAAAAATCATTGCTCAGTGTGGTATACAATTTATTCACGCCCTCGGTCCATCCAAACTTTTCCTTGATGGCTGGGAATATGCCATAGAACAGGGTTTGAAAATCGGTTACACCTTGCAGATTACTTTTAAATGGAACATTCAAATTGTTTTCTGCAAAAAATGCTTGGGAAGCTGTGCCATGTACCCAGGTTTCTCCAAATAGGGTAATTTTGGGATATTCATCCGTTAATGCCTTATTGCATTTGTTCATAAATGGAAGGTCATTGTAGATATAGGTATCAATTCTCCATCCATCAACGCCAAACATTTCTACACTCCAGAGTGCGTGTTGAATCAAGAAATTAACCACATAAGGATTGTTCTGATTAAGGTCTGGCATTTGCGGTACAAACCAACCATCTGACATTAATTTCTTGTCTACTTTGGAAGCATAGGGGTCATAAACCGGCTGATCTTTAAATGAGGTTCCAGTATAAGTTGGCCATTGGTGGTACCAGTCTTTGGTAGGCTGGTCTAAAAAAGTCAGGTGCATACTACCTACATGATTGTAAACTGCATCTTGCATGAGTTTCATACCACGTTGGTGTAAGGCATCACTTAAAGCCTTGTATTTTTCGGCGCCTCCAATTCTTGGGTCAACGGTATAATGATCGGTGATTGCGTAACCGTGTTCGGTTCTGTCGGGTTGGTCATTGAGTAAAACAGGCGTCATCCAAATAGTGGTAACACCTAGGTTTTTTAAATAATCTAGGTGGTTGATAATGCCCTGTAAATCGCCACCATGACGATCATAAATTTTTGATCTATCTAAGCTTTGATCTTTTAGTCCTGCAATTTTATCATTGGATTTATCGCCATTGCTAAACCTGTCTGGCATGATTAAATAAACCAAATCAGAGGAATTAACTCCTTGTGCAAAAAAAGTTCCTCTTCCAGCTCTTTTATTGTATAAGGGCCATTTCACTGCGTGCGCTTTTCCACCACTTAGAAATTCTATGACCAAATCACCCGCTTTGGCAGTTGCACTAATTTCTAGATCAATAGCCAAATACTTACCATTATCAAGTGCAGTAGTTTTTAGCAATTTTACTCCAGGATATTGCAAGCGAACTTGCTCTTTATTAAATCCATCATACTCACCTTGCACTAGAATCTGCACTTTATTCCACTTCATGCCTGTCCACCAATTACTGGGATATAATTTGGCATATTGGGCTTGTGCAAAAAGCGAAAAGACAGAGGCCATGATGACCAATAGGGTACTTTTTTTCATAACATAATTTGTATCAACAATAATTTTTAATCCTTTCCCTGTTTAATGCGAATAGCACCTGCATCATAAACAAATAAGACACTAATGGCGGCACAGATCATAAAGAATCCGGCCAAGACAATGGCATAAATGGGTTGACCTCCGTAGATATGCTTCACTATCCAACCTCCTCCAATACCATTGATGATTTGTGGAAGGGTGATAAAGAAATTAAAGATGCCCATATAAATGCCCAGTTTACCTGCGGGAATAGCACCAGATAAAATCACATAAGGCATGGCCAAAATACTGGCCCAAGCTAGTCCAATCCCAACCATGGAGAATTTGAGCATTTCAGGATCCTTGATAAAGAAGATAGAAATCAATCCAATACCACCTGCAAACAAAGAGAATGCATGGGTACCTTTTCTTCCTAAAAACTTTGCAACCAAGGGTAGCATTAATGCATAAACTGCTGCTACCAAATTATAGGTTCCAAATGCAGAACTGACTTTATTTCCGGCCTCATTATATGCAACAGTTTTGGCATAGTCTCCACTTAATCCATAGACATGGGTAGCTACTGCATCAGTGGTAAATACCCACATACTAAAGAGGGCAAACCATGAAAAGAATTGCACCAAACCCAATTGCTTCATGGTCTTGGGCATTTTGGCAAAATCTTTGAAAATATCTGATACCGCAGCTTTGGGAGCATCGGCTTCTTTTTTTCCGTGAAACAGTTCGTACTCTTTTGGACTATATTCTTTTGAAAAAAACACGGTTACTAAAATGGCTATCATAAACACTGCTGCTCCAATGTAAAAACTGTATCTGATATTATCGGCAACGCCCGAAGCTCCTGCTTCTTGAGAGAATCCTTGTTTGGCCAAGAAAGAGGGTAATTCTGACCCAACCACCGCACCAATGCCTATTAAAAAGGTTTGTACGGCAAAGCCCGATGTTCTTTGGGAATCAGGCAGGTTATCTGCCACCAAGGCCCTAAAGGGTTCCATAGCCACATTAAAACTGGCATCCATGATCATGACCATACCTGCACCCATCCAAAGTGCTGGTACAATAGCAGAAAGTGAACCAGCATTGGGTAAAAAAATGAGTGCGGCAGAAGAGAGAATGGCCCCGGTTAAAAAATAGGGTTTTCTTCTTCCTATTCTTGTCCAAGTATTGTCACTATAATGACCAATCAAGGGCTGAACAATCATACCCACCAAGGGTGCCACTATCCAGAACATGGGAAGTTGTTCCACATCTGCTCCAAATGAGCGCAGGATTCGGCTGGTATTGCCATTTTGTAACGCAAATCCAAATTGAATTCCCAAGAAGCCAAAGCTCATGAAAACTATTTGAGAAATGGTTAATCTAGGTTTGGGCATGAGTCCTGTGCTACTCACAGATGGGTTGGAATGAGGCATGGCAATCGTTTAATGTGTAAGAAATACATGAAGCTAAAATTACACAAAAAAACATCCCCGAAAGGATGTTTTTTCATGATTTATATCACAAATCCGTCAGGCAATATAGCGGTCTTTTTTACCACTACTATCCCGTCTTTAACTGCGTATAGGGGATGGTCTGCATTAGGCAAATGTTTGCCACCTACAATACGAACATCGTTTCCAATGCGGCAGTTTTTGTCAATGATGGCGTCTTTAATATAACAACGTTCTCCAATGCCAATCTTGGGTAATCCCTTTGCTTGATCACTATCCATTTCAGAAAGGGTTTCATAATAGTCATTACCCATGATATAAGAACTCACAATGGTTGAACCTTTACCAATTCTGGATCGGATTCCAACTACTGACTGTTCTATTCTTGATGCATTGATAATGGAGCCTTCGGCGATAATGGTTTTTTCCAAAGTAGTTCCACTGATTTTTGCCGGCGGCAACATACGCGCGCGGCTATAAACCGTTTTGGTATTGTCAAACAAATTGAATGCTGGCACATCATCCGTTAAAGCCAGGTTGGCTTCAAAGAAAGAATAGATATTTCCAATATCAGTCCAATAACCATCATACTGATAACTGATTACTTTGTGGTTGTCTATAGACTCTGGGATAATCTCTTTTCCAAAGTCAGTGGCCTTTGGATTTTTTTCATATAGCAAATGATCCAAAATGCGTTTATTGAAAATATAGATCCCCATTGAGGCTAAGTAATTTCTTCCTTGTTTTTGCATTTCAGCTCCAGTATCACTGGTCCAATCTGGCAATAAATCTTTGGCTGGTTTTTCAATAAAGCTGGTAATAAACTGCTCTTCATTGGTTTTTAATATCCCAAATTCTGGGGCTTCCCTATCGCCTACTGGAATAGTAGCAATGGTTATATCGGCCCCTTGGGCCTTGTGATTGGCAATCATTTCACTAAAGTCCATTTGATAGAGCTGGTCACCACTCAAGATTAAAATATAATCGTAATCAAAGTTTCCAATATGTCTTAATGATTGTTTTACC
>CAMFKK010000317.1 GCA_945957225.1 uncultured Sphingobacteriia bacterium
GGAAATATAAATGGATTGAATAGAATAACTGATGTCAACAATACAATCTTGAGGATAAGTAAATGGTCTTTCAAAACTATTTCTTAATTGTTGATTGATCATTCTAATTTGCTCTTTGGAATCATTTTTTTTCTCAGACACTACCCCATTTTCTAAATAGTAGTCTGTTATTTCAAGAGTCAGTAATTTCTCTGGCCCTTTATCACCTTTTTCTAAGTAAATAGTAAGGTCATCTTCCCAAGTACTTTTTAATTTTCTAATCAAGACCCTTTTATGTCTTTTGTAAATAAGACTAAATCCTCCTTCATCATTCCCTACAAATTCCGTTCTGCCAACATCTGCCAGCACTACTACTCCTTCGCTTGAGTCAGTAATAGCAGATTTAAAATCCGCTTCACTGACTTTTTTAAATTGATAGCTTGATTTTTCTTGTGCATGCAACACTTGCATTGCACCTAAAAGAAATAACAAAAAGAGATGCCTGTTCATAAATTGCTTTATAAATAATTTAGATAGCTTGTAAAGGGGTAAGGAGTTACAATTTGCCGGGGGAGCTTTTTTATGCCTATATCTTTTGTAAAGATGGATTAAAGATAATAGAACTTCTTAATCCATCAAATAGTTTACTATGATACACAAACCACTTACAGTTAAAAGATTTAATTAGTATTGCAGTAATAACCCCTTTTTAAAATTGAGCCAAACCGAAAAAAATACCCGTATCGTCAAAAACACCGCCCAGTCATTGGGTTTTGGGTATTGCGGGATTGCTAAAGCGGAACAATTGGATGAAGACGCTAGAAGATTGGAGGCTTGGTTAAACCAAAATAGAAATGGGACCATGCAATACATGGAAAACCATTTTGACTTACGAATAGACCCGCGCAAATTGGTCCCGGGTGCAAAATCAGTGATTACCTTATTGCAGAATTATTATCCAGAACAACGGCAATCTAAAGACGCCCCAAAGATTTCTAAATATGCCTATGGCAAGGATTATCATGAGGTCATCAAGGCCAAACTCAAACAGTTTTTATTGCAATTAAACCAACAGATTGGGAGCATTCAAGGCCGAGGATTTGTAGATTCGGCTCCAGTGTTAGAAAGGGCTTGGGCAGTAAAATCTGGTGCGGGTTGGATTGGCAAAAATGGCAACCTGATTAATAAAGAACAGGGCTCTTTTTATTTTATTGCCACCCTTGTAGTTGATTTGGAATTATTATATGATGATCCCTTTGCAAAAGACTATTGCGGTACATGCCACAAATGCATAGACGTCTGTCCAACCGATGCCATATTGGAAAATAAGGTAGTAGACGGTAGTAAATGCATCAGTTATTTTACCATTGAACTGAAGGAGCAACTGATCCCCCAAAACATGAAGGGCAGGTTTGACCAATGGATGTTTGGTTGCGATAGTTGCCAAGACGTATGCCCATGGAATAGGTTTAGCAGGCAACACCAAGAACCCGGTCTTAGCCCTATTCCAGAAGTATTAAACCTTAGTACCGCAGATTGGGAAGACTTGTCAGAAACCGCATTTAAAACCATTTTTAAAGACTCTCCTATTAAAAGAAGCAAATGGTCTGGGATTATGCGCAATCTTCAATTTCTCAAAGACTAGCAAATTTAAAAAGTTTACAAAAATAAAAAGGGGCCCTCTTACAAAGGCCCCTTAGAATCTATACCATCTTACCTATTTTATTAGAAAGTAGGGTCAGCCGGCGTGTTTTTGTTATTATCCCTTTCACGGAATGGATAAGGAAACAAATTGCGCTTACGTTCTGTAGTGGCTCTACCAAATCTGCGCATATCTTCTAGTTTTAAACCGCTCATAAATAATTCAGTACAGCGGTTGCGATAGATCTGGTCTAATAATTGTGCTTGGGTAAAGGTTCCTGTTAAAGCAGGTTGATTAGCGCCAACACCAAATGGGTCTGAAGCTGGGGTTTTTGTAACCACTTTATTCAACTCAGTTAATGCATTGGTTAGGTCATTGTTTCTTGCATATGCTTCTGCCTTGATCAGGGTAATTTCACCTGGCAAGTACACTGGAAAAGCAGTTGCTGAAGCAGCTCCAAATCCGGCAATTCTAAACCTTGGTGCAATGGTGGGGTTGATGCTGGTGTAAAAAGCAATTCTTCCATCATTGGTAGCTGGTGCTAATCCCACTGGCAAACCAAAAGTAGAATCTACTGGTTGGAATACGTTGTTGGTAGAAGTAGCAGTTTCAAAAATGGGGTTCAAACTTACCGCATCATAGTTCATGGTGCTTTTCTTGGTTAAGTCAACCGCATTTGCAGCTGTTAAAGCCAGAGTGTTATTACCAGTAAAGAGTGCATAACGGGCTTTGAGTGCTTGTAAGGAATTGACAATATCATTTCCTGCTGGTACATTGGCTGTAAAAGCCGCACTAATAGCATTGGCACTGATGGCAGCAAGCGCAACATCAATGGTAGCAATTGCTCTAACAAAACCTTCTTTTCTGTCTACAAATGTAGCATTGTTACCAACTGCAGCTGGTACTTTTTCCCAATACATGGCCAAAGAACCTAGTGCCAAAGCTTTGTACAAACTGGCATAACCAATTAAGCCGCTTGCATAGTTTTTGTCATTTAATTTAGACGCCCCATCAATCACATTATTGGCATCATATTCAATCTTATTGGCATTGGCCCAAATATTGGCCAAGATAGAATTGGTTCCATCTACAGAACCACCACCAACACTTAATTGGTATTCCGCGGTATTACCTGCATTGAGCAAAATCAATTCACCCGTGGTAAATCCATTGGCTGCAATGATATTGTATAATGATCCGGCTCTACCAAGTGCATAAGTCCTTTGAAGACTCACTGCCACACCAGTTAAACCTGTTGCGGAAGAAAATACCTGATCAGATGTTGCCGCATTGGGGTTGGTAAAATTCTTTTTACAACCCGTGGAAACCAACATCACTGATGCTGTTCCCATCAAGAGTAAGCTATGTTTAAATATATTTTTCATTTCTTATGGTTTTAGGATTAGAATTTAGCTTGTAGACCTACACTAAAAGTTTTTGGAATGGGAACAGAGCCAAAATCAATACCCCTAAGAATGGTGCTTTGTCCACCTGAATTCACTTCTGGGTCATATCCTCTATAAGTATCCCAAGAAATCAAGTTTCTTCCACTTAAGGTAAATGTCAAATCGCTAAAGCCCTTGATCTTACCAAAATTGTAACTAAATGCCAATTCACGCAATTTGGTAAAAGAACCGTCTTCTACCCTCCATGCTTCAATAGCATAGATATTATTGATATAACCACGTGGCAATTGTCCGCGTTGTTCTTGTTCAGCAATCAAACCATTACCCACACCCTGACGTGTACGGAAATCGGCATTGAATACATCTAATCCTTTTACCGCGTCAATTTGAATGCGCAAACTCATTTTTTTATAGGTGAATTCGTTGGTCAAAGTGGTAGTATAATTTGGATTGGGGTTACCAATGATCTTGCGCAAAGTAGTACCAGTTGGCAATCCAGCTGCATCACGAGAAGTACTATAAACCAACGGACTTGTTTGAGTACCTTTTTCAATTTGCAATAATCCTGCAGCATTTTTAACTGGATTTCCAGCAGCATCCACCGCAAAGAAAGTACCATAGAATACACCAATGGGTTGTCCTTCTAAAATAGCTACTGGTGCACCTGCATTGGTACTTAATAAAGTAAGTGCCTGACCAATATTGATGGCTTTGTTGCGGTTTTGGTTATAGATACCAGTAATGGTCCAGCTAAAGTCTTTCTTGCTGATTGGCATAGCTGTCAACATCACTTCAAATCCTTTGTTTTCCAAAGAACCAAAATTGTCTAGCAAAGTAGAGAAACCATTGGTTGGAGCAATTTGGCGTGTAATCAACAAGTTGTTGACCTTTTTATTATACACGTTCACAGACAAACTAATACGATTGTCCAAGAAACCCATATCGGCACCAAATTC
>CAMFKK010000318.1 GCA_945957225.1 uncultured Sphingobacteriia bacterium
ACACTTCTCCCTCGTCTTCCAATTCTTGCAGGTTTTCTACCACTTCAATGGGTGCACCGCTACGAATTGAATAGTCAATCAATTCATCTTTGGTAGCAGGCCAGGGAGCTTCTTCCAGATAACTTGCTAATTCTAATGTCCAGAACATGTCTTTAAAATTTTTGCAAATGTAACCGTATAAAGTAAACAACCCAACCCAAGTTTTCAAGGATGTGCAAATAAATCCCCAAATTTGGTCTGAGATGGTCTTGCTTTTGTAGGTTTGCATATATAACCCATACTGAATCAAATGCTTAAAGCACATCATATTACCAAGTCCTATGGCCAACTTTCTGTATTAAAGGGGGTGGACATTTCAGTTAATAGGGGTGAAATAGTCAGTATTTTGGGTTCTTCAGGTGCAGGCAAGAGCAGTTTGCTCCATATTTTGGGCACTTTAGACAGGGCAGATACAGGAACCATCAGCATTAACGGACAGTCAGTTGAGAAGCTTAAAGGAAAGGAATTAGCCGCTTTTAGAAACAAGCATATTGGATTTGTATTTCAGTTTCACCATTTGTTACCCGAATTTTCAGCTTTGGAAAATGTTTGCATCCCCGGTTGGATAGCTGGTAGAAAAAGAAAAGAAGTGGAAGAGCAAGCCGCCGCTTTGCTAGAAAAAATGGGGCTGGGTAACAGAAAAGAGCACAAACCACAGGAGCTTTCTGGTGGTGAACAACAAAGGGTAGCCGTAGCCAGGGCATTGATCAATCAACCCGTAATTGTATTTGCTGACGAACCAACTGGCAATTTAGATAGTAAGAACGCCAAAGAATTGCATGATTTATTTGTGTCATTGAGAAACGAGTTCCAACAAACTTTTTTGATTGTGACCCACAATGAAGAACTAGCTGCCATGAGTGACCGCAGCTTATTTATGAAAGACGGGCTAATCCTAGAACCCTAGTAATCATTGATGGTTTAAGACAGTCTTGGTCTCCAAGGCTTTTCAGGCACTTGTAATAAATGCCCAATATATCTGCCTAGCTGGAATAAATAATCGCTCAAGCGATTTAAATATTTAATCACCAACGGATCCACAAACAATTCGTGTTCCATCATATTTACACAACACCTTTCTGACCTTCTGCATACACAACGGGCCACGTGTGCAGTTGAAATAGCTGGATGCCCTCCTGGAAGAATAAAAAATTTCATAGCTGGCAAGAGCTCATTCATGCTATCAATTTCTTTTTCCAAAAACAAGATATCCGATTCCTTTAAATCTGGAATCTTCATCATGGGCTCTTTTTCTGGATCACAGGCCAATGAAGAACCAATGGTAAACAGGCGGTCCTGCACTTCTGTAAGTGTTGTTTTGGAACGAGCATCTGTTAAATGGTCTCCTAACAAACCAATATAAGAGTTGAGCTCATCAATTGTTCCGTAAGTATCAATCCGAATATGGCTTTTGGCCACTTTGGTTCCACCAATCAAACTGGTTTTACCCAAGTCACCGGTTTTGGTATAAATCTTCATTGCCATATTGTCCTTGTATTTATCTCTACCCTACCTAACAAAAGTAATTTTTAAAGGTTCAGAAATAAAAAAGGAGAGAATCACTTCTCTCCACAATTTCTCTACTTTTTGGTATTAATGACTGTGATGCGTTACCATGTCTTCCGATTTGACCCTATCACTTTCAATTAATCCGTCTCTTAATCGGACAATTCTATGAGCATAACCAGCAATATCTTCTTCATGGGTAACCAATACAACGGTATTTCCCGCTTCTTGAATCTTTCCAAATATGCGCATAACTTCTACAGAAGTCTTTGAATCCAAGTTACCTGTTGGTTCATCCGCCAATAAAAGCGATGGATTGTTCACCAAGGCACGGGCAATGGCCACACGCTGAATCTGACCACCAGACAACTCATTTGATTTGTGGTGGCTTCTCTCTGCCAAATCCACTTTTTTCAAAGCTTCCATGGCGCGTTCTGTTCTTTCTTTCTTATTAATCCCAGCATAAATTAAAGGAAGGGCCACATTTTCTACGGCTGTTAATCTTGGTAGCAAATTGAACTGTTGGAATACAAATCCAATTTCCACATTGCGCACACCAGCCAGATCATCATCGGCCATTTTGCTAACATCTTTACCATTCAAAATATACCTTCCGCCAGTGGGAGAATCCAAGCAACCCAAGATATTCATCAGGGTACTCTTACCACTACCTGAGGGTCCCATTAGGGCCACATATTCATTTTTAAAAATGTCTAAGGATATGCCTTTCAGCACTGGAATGGCCTGATTACCCATAAAATAGCTTTTCTCAATTCCTTCCAGTTTAATAATTGCGTCGCTCATATTTTGCTTTTGAATGGGTTATTTATTTTTTGATAACAGTAGGAACCTTAAAAAATGCTTCATCTGCCAAAGGGGCATTTAACAAAGCCTCTTCTCTTTGAATAGAACCCTGAACCATGTCTTGTCTAAGAATATTTACAGCATCACCCATGTGCAACAAGGGCTCAACGCCATTGGTATCAACGGTTTGCAACTGTTCAATAAATCCTACCATTTTTTGAAGATCATTTCTAATTTCCGATCTAGCCTCTGTATCAAAACTCAGTTTGGAAAGGTTGGCAAGATTGTCTACTAATTCATTGGTAATTTCCATCAGAACAAAAATAATTGAAACCCTCGCAAATCAAGGGAGTTATTGTTGAAAGGCAATTTTATCAAAATAATGGTTAAAATAAAGGATATGCAATTTAAAAGCCTAAAATCTTTGCATTTGGCAAAACTTGTAGCAGGCATTGTTGAGCGTTTATTGTGATATTCCCTTTAGGTTATCAACATTTTTTCCTGATTAGATGTATTTTTTACAATTATTAAAAAAATTAACATCAGAAAAAAGAAATCTATATATAATATTATTAAATTGTAACTACAAAATCCCCCCGATTATGTTAGTTTATGTACTACTTGCAATTTACCTAGTTTGCCTTTATGTGGCTTACAAAGGTGCTGCAACTTCGGAAAACTGAAATCTGAAAAGATTCAGCAGAGTAAGAAATTGCTAAAAACCTCAGTAAATCCCAATACTGAGGTTTTTTTGTGTCAAAGATTTTCCATTATCTTCGGGTAATTAGTTGCATAACTAACTAATTTTGACGATCCTTAAATTGCTAATATGAAACGTTCAATCAAAAAAGTTGCCGTATTGGGTAGCGGGGTAATGGGATCCCGTATTGCTTGTCATTTTGCCGGTATTGGTCTACAGGTCTTATTACTAGACATGATTCCAAAAGGAGCAGAAGAAAGTACCAAACCTGCAGAAAGGAATAAATTGGTTAATGATGCATTAACTGCAGCTATTAAGAGCAATCCCTCTCCTGTATATAATAAAGACGTTGTTAAGAAAATCCGTACAGGCAATTTCACAGACAATATGAAAGATATTGCTACGGTGGATTGGATCATTGAAGTTGTAGTAGAAAGATTAGACATTAAACAATTGATCTATACCCAAGTGGAACAATTTAGAAAACCAGGCACACTGGTTAGTTCTAATACTTCTGGTATACCCATTCACTTAATGGCAGAAGGAAGATCAGAAGATTTTAAAAAACATTTTTGTGGAACACACTTCTTTAATCCTCCAAGATATTTGCGCTTATTAGAAATTATTCCTACACCCTACACGGATCCTGAAATAGTGGATTTCTTAATGATGTATGGCGATTTGTTTTTGGGTAAGACCACCGTGCTTTGTAAGGATACGCCTGCATTTATTGCCAACAGGGTTGGGGTATTTAGCATCATGAGCATTTTCCATATCATGAACAAATTGGGTCTAAGTATTGACGAAGTAGATGCACTTACAGGACCCATTATTGGAAGACCAAAATCAGCCACTTTTAGAACAGCAGATGTAGTAGGTATTGATCTGTCTCTTATACACATCTCCGAGCCCACGAGACCGGAGCCTATCT
>CAMFKK010000319.1 GCA_945957225.1 uncultured Sphingobacteriia bacterium
TTGATAGCCTGGGGTCAAGGCAATTTTTGCATTGGCTGCATTACCCCCAGAAGAACAATCTATTAAGTCAATACCAAGATTTTTCAATTCCTTACTTAAGGCAATACTATCATGGATGGTCCATCCTCCATCTACCCATTCTGTTGCAGAGATGCGTACAAAAATGGGGAGTTCATTTGGCCATTGATCTTTTACTGCTTTTACAATCTCCAACAAGAATCGGCATCGGTTTTCAAAACTGCCACCATAATCATCTTTTCTATGATTGCTTAAAGGAGATAAAAATTCATTGATCAAATATCCATGGGCAGCGTGTAGTTCTATTAATTGAAACCCAGCTTGATAAGCCCTTGATGCGGCTTGGGCAAACTGATTAATTAATGTGGCTATTTCTGGATTACTTAATTCATGTGGCAGAGCATATTTATCATTAAAAGGAATGGCAGATGGTGCTACAGGTTCCCAACCTCCTTGGTCTTTTGATAACAAAGCTGTGCCCACCCAAGGTTGGGGAAAACTGGCTTTTCTACCGGCATGGGCCAATTGAATCCCAGCAACGCTTCCCTGCTCTTTGATAAAATCAGTAATTCTTTTGAGTGCTGGTATTTGTTCATCCTTCCAAAGACCAAGGTCATTGGGTGTAATCCTACCTTCTGCTGCAACGGCACAGGCTTCTGCAATAATCAATCCCGCTCCACCAACTGCACGGCTACCCAAATGAACCAAATGCCAATCAGTGGCCATACCATCTATAGCAGAATACTGACACATGGGTGAAACCACTATCCTATTTTTTAATTGGACAGATTTAAGCTGAAAGGGTTGAAAAAGTATAGAAGTCAATTTGCAAACATTGAAGGTGAATAATACTAGAAACTTATTTCTAATAATCAAAACTACAACCAAAGCAATTAGCCTTTGCTAAAATTTAGTTATTTGAAGTCCTAAACATTAAAAGGAATATGAATGGCAACCAAAGTTCCCCTTCCCGGCGCAGAATCCCATTCTACGCTTCCCTTTAAATATTGGATTCTAGAACTGATATTTTGTAAACCAATCCCGTCTGTTGGTCTGGTGATAGTAGGGTCAAAACCTTTACCATTGTCTTCAATCATTACGTCTATTCCAGCACTATCCTGATTGATAGAAATATCCAAAACAGAAGCCTGTGCGTGTTTAACCACATTGTTCACGCTTTCTTGAATTACTCGGTACAAAATAGTCTCTACATGAGAAGGCAATGGATTTTTCAATTCTTCTGTGGCCAAATGAATACTCAGTTTTCCAGTATTAAGCTGAGAGATGAATTCTCTAACCGCATTTACCAAGCCCTTTCTCAAAAGCGCATTTGGCATCATATTATGACTTACTTGACGCACTTCATTACAACTCTCTTTGACCAATTCCAAGGTCTTATTAAACATGGGATAATTGACTGACTGTTCACCCTTCATCTCTTCATCCAAGGCTTGCAAATTCATCCAGGCAGCAGTCATTAATTGCCCCACACCATCGTGCAAATCACTGGCAATTCTTTTACGTTCTTTTTCCTCTGCCTCAATAATAGCAATTGTGGCTTTTTCCTGTTGCTCCGCCAATGCTTTCTGTGATTGTTGTTCTTGTCTTGCTACCCTTTGCTTGTAATAGAAATAGCCACTCAATAATAGTAGCACTGCTAAAATAGAAATACCGGCAATGGTTCTATTGCGTCTATTTAGTGCCAATTCTTTATTATTCAGCTCTAATAATTGAATCCGCTTTTCATTATCTAAGGCCCTAATTTTTTCTTCTCTTTGTGTACTATCTAATTTATTTTGAAGAATGATTTCATTTTTGGTTCTGAGTTCCAAACTATCGTTGGCAATTTTTAAGTCGGCATCCAGTAGGGCTAATTGCTGATTACTGATTTGCAAACTTTTAATACTATCGGTTTTACTTAACAGACTGATGCGTAATTCTTTTTTCTCTACTTCATATTTTGTCTGAGCTTCTGTTACTTGTCTGGTAACCCTTTCATTGAGGGTTTTGTCATTGATGGCTACGTATTTGCTTCTATAATTGAAAGCGCCTTGGTAATTCCCCATGGCTGAATCCAGCATGGCCCTATGATTATAAATCTCACCAAAGGTATATTGATCCGCACCATACTGGATGGCTGTTTTTTCTGCGTCTACCATCCAATTCAATGCTTCAGGATATTTTTTTAAATGGGTATAAGCATAGCCAATATTTTGCTGTACCAATGCCACTCCTTGTTTGGATTGATTTTCCTGGCTAATCTCTAAGGCTTTTTTTAAATGGGGTATGGCTGCTTCATATCGCTCCAAGCGAATATTAATAGCACCAAGATTATTATAACAGGTAACTACCCCTCTTTTGAAATTGGACTTCTCAAAATTCACCTTGGCTTTTTCTAAATATTCTAGGGCCTTAGGATAATCTAAAAGATTGACATAAACATTGGTCAAATTTATTTGAGAGATGCCTATATTTCTATAGTCATTGTTCTTGCTGGCGTTATCAATACAGAGGTTATAATACTTAATGGCTTCAGGATAATTTTTAATATCCATATGTAGCTTACCCAAATTATTCAAAGTGCCCGCAATGTCTTTATCATGGGTGGCGTCTTGGATTTTTAGTGACTTCACCATATAGTCAATGGCTATGTCTTTATCCCCTTTCTCATTATACATTAAACCCAAAGCGTGATAGGTGGCAGATAATCCTTTTTGATTTTTGGTTTTCAAAAAAATCTTTTCTGCTTTTTCCAATGCAGCAATAGCATTGCTGTATTGTTGCATAAGTAAATAGGCCTGTCCAATATTTCTATAGGTTAGCCCCTGCTGATTTTCATCTTTTAACTCAATCCAAAGATTCAAGGATTCTTGGAAAAAGGGTAAAGCTTTGAGGGGATTGGTTTTATACAAAAAAAAATTGCCCTTTACATCTAGGGAGCCAGCCAGTCCAGGTTTAAATTTTAGTTGTTTGGCTTTTTCAGCAGCCTGATTGGCATAGCTAAACGTATTAACAGAGTCACTAGTAGAATATCTATAAGCTATCTTGTTTAGGGTATTTACCTGAAAATTATCTGGTCTACTATTTTTGAGTAGGCTTTTTAGGCTGTCAATTTCTTTGTTCAATTGTGCAGTAGCAAGAATTGGCAAAGTAAAAAACAGCAAAAACAGTGTTTTAGGGATAAACCGTTGCAGCATATCCAAATATAATTCTTGGCCCCATAAATTCCACAAATTTTTGTCTATCTGATTGATTTTGAATCTCAATCTTCTTTTTAGTGCGGCTTTGCTTATTTTTAAACCATTATAAGCAGGAGCTTCATGATCCACTACAACAAATCAATGGTCCAAATTACTAGGGTCTCAGAACCCCAAGAATTGATTGGCATTCAAGCCTTACAAGCAGAAAACCTGCGCAAACATATTGACGCAGCGGAAGCAGCTAGTCAAGGGTTTCTTATGGCAGAATATAGTTTGGAATTTTTGCAATCCATGCACCAAGCAGCTCCTAGTATTATTGCCAAAGATGGTAATAAAGTGGTGGGCTATGCTTTGGTGGCTACCCAAGCCGTTAGGGCCGAACACGAATTATTGGCAGACCTATTCAATACCATTGATAAAACCCTATTTGAGGGGAAAACGCTGGCCCATGCTTCCTATGTAGTGGTTGGCCAACTCTGTGTTTCCAAAAACTATCGTGGTCAGGGTCTGGTACAAGCACTCTATGGCCATTTCAGAGAATGCCTAGAAAGCGAATATGATTTTTGTATCACTGATGTAGCCCAAGCCAATACCCGCTCTTTAAAGGCTCATAAAAATACCGGCTATCAGGTCATTGACACCCTTAGTTATGGAGGTATTGGTTGGGACATTGTGCTTTGGGATTGGAGACAATAAGTTGGTTTAGACTCAAAGGGAGCTGTTGAAAAAAATTAACAATGTAAAGTTAACTTTACATTGTT
>CAMFKK010000320.1 GCA_945957225.1 uncultured Sphingobacteriia bacterium
AGGCAAACCTGCTAAAATAATCCTTAAAGTAAATTCTTTGAGTGACGCTATATTGATAGAGAAATTATATGAAGCCGCAATTGCAGGGGTTGAGATTAAAATGATTGTAAGGGGAATTTTTTGCCCCATTCTAGAAAATAAGAAATTCAAAAAAGCGCCAAGTGCCATAAGTATAGTTGACGAATATTTGGAGCATGCCAGGGTCATGATCTTTCAAAATGGTGGCAAAGAACGGGTCTTTATCTCTAGTGCCGATTGGATGGTTAGGAATTTAGACCATCGGGTGGAGGCCGCTGTAGAGATTACAAATCCAGCTTTAAAATCAGAATTAACAGATATTATCCACATTCAATTAAGGGATAATGTAAAAGCTAGGATTCTCAATAATGAGTTAAGCAACAACTATGTACCTTACGCAGGTAAAAAACTGGTTCGTTCTCAAATTGAGACCTACCAATACCTGTATAAAAAACCTTAATAATTTGCGTTTAGCAGCCATTGATATTGGAAGTAATGCGGCAAGGTTGCTGATAGCAGAACCAAGTTTTGATAGCACTGGAAAGCCTTTGTTCAACAAATTAAATCTGGTAAGGGTCCCCCTCCGTCTTGGTTTTGAAGTATTTGATAAAGGGTCCATTTCTAAAGAAAAGAAAGGGATGATACTTCAAACCATGAAAGCCTATAGTCATTTGATGAATGCTTATGGAGTAAACCATTGTATTGCGTGTGCTACTAGTGCCATGCGTGATGCTAGTAATAGTGAAGAAGTGATTAGAAAAGTAAGGATGGAAACTGGCATCAGCATTGAAATCATTAGTGGAGACCTTGAAGCATCACTTATCTATGAAAATCATATAGCCGAGCAAATGGATACTGATCATAGCTATATGTATATGGATGTGGGTGGTGGTAGTACAGAACTAACCTTTTTTGCAGAAGGCCGATTAGTTTTTAAAAAGTCTTTTAATATTGGAACCATTCGTTTATTAAAAGACATGGTAGAAGACCAACTTTGGTCTGAAATGAAGGAATTTATTAAACAAAAGACCAAGGGATATAAAAAAATAGTAGCAATTGGAACTGGTGGAAATATTAATAAAGTCTTTTCATTGAGTAAGAAAAAAGACGGCAAACCATTAAGCTTAGACCTTTTAAAAGATTATTTGAAAGAGTTCTCTAGTTTTAATTTGCAGGAAAGAATTCAAACCTACAAATTGCGTGAAGACCGAGCAGATGTAATTGTACCGGCGTTACAAATTTATATCAATGCCATGAGATGGGCTGATGCTGATGAAATTTACGTACCAAAAATTGGTTTGGCCGATGGACTAATCCAACATTTGTACAGTGAATTGCAGAAAAACCAAAAAGGGTAATCTTTGTTTTGCAAAATCAAATAATCCATGTCAGAAGAACTTAAAAAAATCACAACAAATACTCTTTTAAATTTGAAAAGAAAGGGGGAAAAAATCTCAATGATTACTGCCTATGATTTTTCCTTTGCCAAAATTTTTGATAAAGCAGGAATTGATATTATTTTAGTTGGAGATAGTGCCAGTAATGTAATGGCTGGAAATGAGACTACGGTGACCATCACCCTTGATCAAATGATATATCATGCTCAATGTGTTAGAAAAGCTGTTTCAAGAAGTTTAATGGTAGTGGATCTTCCTTTTGGATCCTATCAATCCAATTCTGATATTGCTTTAGCTTCTGCCATAAGAATGATGAAAGAATCTGGTGCCCATGCAGTAAAAATGGAAGGTGGAGCAGAAATTGCCGATAGTATTAAAAAAATTATTGATGCTGGAATTCCAGTAATGGGCCATTTGGGACTTACTCCCCAATCTATTTACAAATTTGGTACTTATGCTGTAAGAGCAAAAGAAGCAGCCGAAGCGGAAAAGTTGCAAAGCGATGCGCTTTTATTAGAAAAAGCAGGTTGTTTTGCCATTGTTTTGGAAAAAATTCCGGCCCAACTTGCAAATACCGTATCAAAAAGCTTAGAAATTCCCACAATTGGCATAGGTGCGGGCAAGGATTGTGATGGGCAAGTATTGGTCATGCATGACTTACTTGGAATCAATCAGGAATTCAGACCTCGATTTATCAGGCAATATTTAAACTTAGAATCAAGCATACAACAAGCAGTTCAATCCTATATTGGCGATGTTAAAAGCTTGGATTTTCCCAATGAATCAGAATCCTATTAAGCTGCTTCACCGATAAGAGTTCATCTTTCACCCATATTGTAGCCCTCTAACTACCATAGCGTTTAAATTTGAAAGCTGTTTGGGGAGGATTTTTTACATTTATTGAAAATTAAAGGATTTTGTTAAGTTCTAATAAGAAGATAGTTACCATTATAGCCCATTTGGCGGCTTGGGCCTGTTTTTTTGCCCTACCCTACCTAGTATTCTTTCCTAGGATGTTGGACGCCAATTTTTCCATGAGTGACCATATGATTGCAAGTATTATTTGCAACAACCTTTTTTTAGTCTTTTTCTATTACTTAAATACGCTGGTATTGATTCCCAAACTTCTGATGAAGGAGAAATGGCTAATCTATACCCTCACTATCTTTTGTTTTTTGTTAATGTTCCTTTACGTTCCCAAATACATTGCTACTTTAATTGCTACTCCAGAAATAAGAAATTTCCCTACAAATATTCCTGGCAAAGGAAGACCTAGACCTGGAACTGGTAGAAGATCATTTGTAGACTTTTACAATATTGCTATTTTCTTATTGGTATTTACCGTAGGAACTTGCATATCAGTCATTCAGCGGTGGTTACAAACAGAAGAAACAAGAAAAGAAACAGAAAGTCAAAAACTTCAAACTGAATTATCCTTTTTAAAGTCTCAGATCAATCCACATTTTTTCTTTAATACGTTGAATAATATTTACTCGCTTGCTATTGTAAGAAGTGACAAAACAGCACCAGCTGTAATGAAACTTTCTTCTATTATGAGGTATATTTTAACAGAAACTACACTAGAACATGTTGCATTGAGTAATGAAGTGGATTTTATTAAAAACTATATTGAATTACAACAAGTAAGACTAACTGAAAAAACAACGGTAGCTTTTTCTGCAGATGGTTTGATTGACGAAAAACTAGTTGCTCCTTTAGTATTTATCCCTTTTGTAGAGAATGCTTTTAAATATGGCATTAGCACCAAATCTAGTTCCGATATTGACATTAAAATTGAAGCACTAGAAAATAAGATTAAATTCTATTCTAGTAATTATATTGTTCCTTCTGAAAACAATATGATGGAAAATACTGGAATAGGAATTAATAATGTAAAAAGGAGGCTAGAATTAATGTATCCAGGTAAATATTTACTTACCAATGAAACAAAGGACAATTTTTACCTTGTTCACCTTGAGATAATTACAACATGATAAAATGTATAGCCATAGATGATGAGCCACTGGCACTTCAATTAATCAATGAATATTGTGCTAAAATATCTTTTCTGCAATTGGATAAGGTATTTTCAAATACAGACGAAGCAAAAAATTGGCTTCAAGAAAATAAAGTTGACTTGCTTTTTTTAGATATTCAAATGCCTGATATTAATGGGCTTCAATTTTATAAGTCTCTTGTAGAAAAACCGGCCGTTGTTTTTACTACAGCTTATAAGGACTTTGCTGTGGAAGGTTTTAATGTTGACGCTGTTGACTATTTAGTCAAACCATTTGAATATGATCGTTTTTTAAAAGCCTCCTATAAAGCCAAAGAATATTTAGATTTTTTAGGTTCACAAGAATTACAATTGAATTCCATATTCGTAAAAGTGAATTACGAAATCATGAAAATCAATCTCAAAGACCTTGAATTGGTTGAAGCATTAGATGATTATATTAAATTATATATCAAACCCAATCCTGTTCTTACCTTAATGACCCTAAAACTGTCTCTTATACACATCTCCGAGCCCACGAGACCGGAGCCTATCTC
>CAMFKK010000321.1 GCA_945957225.1 uncultured Sphingobacteriia bacterium
CCATACTATACCAAAAATGATGGCTCCTGTCAAAACCATTTTTTGTACAAAATTGGCTATCTGTTTTTCCAAAGGAGTCTTCTCTTCTTGAATTGAAGCTAAACTCTTTCCAATCTTTCCCAATTTTGTTTCATTGCCAATTGCTATAACCCTTGCTATTGCCAACCCACTGGCTACTTGGGTTCCGCCAAATACCAGATTGTCTTCATTTTCAGCATCCTTAAATACTGCAAAAGATTCACCAGTTAAAATAGATTCGTTTACAGAAAAATCATTGGATTGTATAATGCAGCCATCCGCTGGAATACTGCTCCCTTCTTCAATGACCATACAGTCATCAATGACCAATTCATCTAAATTGATTTCCAAGCTTTCTCCTGCTCTAATAACTTTTGCCCTTGGTTCTATAAAAGTTTTTAATTTCTCTAAAGCATTTTTGCTTTTAGCATCTTGATAAAGAGATATGGCTGCCACCAAAACAATGGCACAGGCTAGGAAAATGCCGTCACCCGTTTTTCCACTTATAAAGTATAACACCGAAGCAGCCAGTAATAAGATTACCATGGGCTCTTTGGCAAGAGTTTTCAATGCCTCCCAAAATCCATTTTCTGTTTTAAATGCAAGGGTATTAGTTCCATGTTTGGTTCTGGAAGCCAATACTTCTGCCTGTGAGAGCCCCTTGATTGTTTGAGAATTTTGCATTTATGCAGTTGTATAGATCCTGCATAATAAACCTAATCTTGGCAACTACCTATGACAAGGGTCAGTTTTTACAATCCCAATGCCAGCTTTAGTTTGGAATAGCCGGATTTACTTACGGGCAATCTCTGTCCAGAACTTAAAATAGCCAACTGGCTGTCTTTTTCATATGGTTCTAAGCGCGTAATTAGGGAAACCTGCACCAAATAAGAACGATGTATCCGAACAAAGTCTTGGCCTTCTAATAATTTTTCAAATTCTGCCATGGTTTTATTCTTTAAATAGGAGCCTTCTGCTGTATGAATTTTTACATAATCATCTGCAGATTCTAAATACAAAACCTGTTTTGTAGGAATAATTTTAATCTTGTTATTTTCTTTGAGTACAATTCTGTTTTGTTGCCCAGTGCCTGCTGCAACCGTTTCTAATAAAGCCTTGGTATCAGGTGCAGGTTGTTGAAGGTCTAGCCATTTTTTAACCGCTTTTTCAAATCGCTCCCGGCCAAAAGGTTTTAATAAATAGTCAATAGCATGTGCTTCAAATGCCTGTATGGCATATGCTTCAAATGCAGTAGTAAAAATAACAGCAGGTGGATTTTCCAATAATTCTAATAATTCAAACCCATTGATTTTAGGCATTTGTACGTCTAAAAAAATAAGATCTGGTTTGTGCGTTTGTATTGCTTTTAAACCTTCAAAACCATCCCCACAGGATTGTACCAATTCCAAATTTGGAAACGAGCTTAAATATTCTTCAACCAAGCCCCTTGCTAAGGGCTCGTCGTCAATGATGATGATTTTCATGAAAGCTTTGTTTGTTCTGTTGAATGTAATTGTGGTATAATTAATTGGGCAGTAAATACTTGGTCCTGACTACTACTGTTTAATAAGTCCGTTCTCCCAAATAATAAGTATAGCCTTCTTTGTATATAAGAAAGACCAAAACCGGTACCCTTACTAATTGGTTGACTATTTTCATCAAAAGGATTGCTGACAAGAATAATTAAGTCCTGGTCTTGCATGCTGGCACTAATAGAAATACTAACCGCTTCAATGGTATCATATAAACCAAATTTGATGGCGTTTTCTACCAAGGGTTGCAAAATCATGGGAGGAATTAGGGCTTCTCCAGCTAGATCGCTCATGTTAATAGCAGTTGCTAGTCTATGTCCAAATCTAACTTTTTCAATATCTAGGTATAATTGTAGATAGCCTATTTCTTCTTTCAAAGGAACCCATTCTTGGTCTTCCTTCTTTAAAGTACCCCTCAAAAAATCAGACAATTGCTGAATCATATATCGGGCTTTTTCTGGTTGAGATCCTGCAAGTGCAGAAATGGAATTCAAACTGTTAAAAAGAAAATGAGGTTGTAATTGTTGTCTAAGTTTAAAGAGTTCAGCGTCTTTTGCCAATTGCTCTAATTCTTGTTTTCTTTCCTGAGCTGCTGTTTCATTTTGTTGGGTGTACCAAAGCAGACTCACCATAGTGATGCAGCCTAAAATCAAGAACGACAATGAAAATCTGATAAACAAGCTTTGAGAAAGCATTTGCATATAGGTAGTATTCTCATGTAAGAATAACCATAGAATTCCCCTTACAACCATCAGCCAAACTGCACTAAGACCTAAACTTAAAACTACTACATACCAGTACTTTTCCTTACCTGGTAAATAGTACCTCATATTGTTGATAACAATTAGACCCGCGCCTGCTAAACACAAATAACTAAATCCTGCATCAACCGAAGCCGAATACCAATCCACGCCAAAATTGCTCAAGGTCTTGAATTGTAAAAAAGAAAAAAGTATCCATCCTGCCACAAAACTGCTGGCAAAGAAAAAGGATACTTGTTGTTTGCTTGTATTATTATTCAAGGTTAAGTTCTGTTGAGGGCTTAATGAGTTGTAATAAAGTAAAGTTATTTAATTCTGTTAACCAAGCCCAAACGGACCAATTGCAGGTAAGCAACTGGTCCGTTTTAGGAATTAATAACTTCTAATTTCTATGCCTCCAAAAACAGCTGACCCTTTTAGTACCAATGTCTTGTTGATATTATCATAAGCACCTGCAGGGGCCCTTCTCTTATCATCTACACCATGAAAAATTCCATCTATTTGGTTGATGACTTGCCAATGTGCAGGTACAATCAATTTAATACCCCCAAAAACGGCTTCCATTCTCAAATCTACGCTGCCATTCAAATCGGCTTGTGTAAGGTCTATTTCCGCGCCCCCAAAAACACAGGATACTTTGCCACCTTGAAAATTTTTTGATAAAACAGATCTTTGTACGCCACTAAATACAGAATGAATATTCAAAAAATCATTGTTGTCTGTAGCAGTGCTACTTCCATATGCTTGCCAATTGCCCTGAGTTTTATTATGATCATTAAATCCCCAATTGTTTTCACGCATACCTGAGGGTCTAAGTATGAATAGGATACCAGCAGCAATGATCAAGATGGGCCAAAAGAAAGGAGCCAATGTAAGACCTGGGATAAATTTGTCTAAAAGAAAAAAGACACCAATGGCACTTAAAATGATCCAGGAATTATTTCTGAAATTGTTTTTCACCCCAGAATAAAATCCTACAAGAATTAAGATCATGGGCCATGTGAAAATCCAGTTGGGAAAAGGGAAATCCATTTTTCTAAGAACTAATGCTACTCCAATGCAGATTAGGATTAATCCACCTATAATGTTACTGCCGTTTCTTTGTCTGTTTGTGTTTTGATTGTTTTCCATTTGTTTTGGTTTTGTTACACAAATCTAGGATGGGTTTTTAGGCCCCAAAACAGGGTTTAGGCCTAAATAGCTAAGTCCTCGGTAACTGGGGCAAAATGCTCGGTAAATGGAATTGACCAATTCTTTTACCGAAGTTTATGCGGGTGTAGATACTGTGTTTTTAGACTGCCATCCAATTAATAGGACCCCGATAATCACCAAAATGGTACCAAAAACCTGTGTGGGTAAGATGGATTCTCCTAAAAAGAAATGAGCTTGGATGATAGTAGAAACCGGGCCAATACTGGTGATGATAGACACATTGTTACTGCCAATCCTTTTCATGCCATTGCTCATCATAAATGAGGGTAAAACCGTGGCAACCAAGGCCAATACCAATCCATACCATAAAAGGGTTGGGTTCAATGGAACCGAGGCTAATTTTCTGGTCAATAAAAATTGTAAAAAAATACCGGCTGTGGCCGATAGCATGGCATATGCGGTATACCTTGTAGCACCAACTTTGGCTACCATTCCTGTCTC
>CAMFKK010000322.1 GCA_945957225.1 uncultured Sphingobacteriia bacterium
ACTAGCCCTATTAACTGGAGGTATGTCAGCTGCTTTGAGTGTACTACCTATGATTGAAGTAAATGCAGCTAATGCAGCAATTACAAGCGATGAAGACTTGGAAACAGAAACCATTGCTTATGCTGGTGTAAATGGAGAAATGAAAGCCTATGTTGCCAAACCAAAGAATGGGAAAAAACTAGCAGCCGTAGTAGTCATCCATGAGAACCGAGGATTAAATGCCCATATAGAAGACGTTGCCAGAAGGGTTGCCAAAGCTGGGTTTTTAGCTATTGCGCCTATTATCTTATCGCCTTTAGGCGAATTACCAAAAAATGATGATGAGTTAAGGGCCAAATTTTCTACCCTAAAACCAGATGAAAATATTCAAAATTTTAGCCGCGCATTTGACTACTTAGCTACGCGCAAGGATTTTAATGGCAAATATGGATGTGTTGGTTTTTGTTGGGGAGGTGCTATGTCAAATAGTTTAGCAGTTGCAGTACCCAAACTAAAAGCCGCAGTGGCTTATTATGGCAGACAACCAGATGCTGCACAAGTGCCACAAATAAAAGCATCATTGATGTTGCATTATGGTGGATTAGACGAACGTGTAAATGCAGGGATCCCTGCTTATGAAGCCGCTTTAAAAGCCAACCATATTCCTTATGAAATCTTTGTCTATGAAGGCGTGAACCATGCTTTTCACAATGATACTGCTCCTACTAGATACAATGAAGCTGCAGCCAAACTTTCTTGGGAAAGAACCATTGGGTTCTTCAAAAAACAATTGGGATAATTTAATTTGGTTTCATCCTTGAAAATGGGAAGCCATTACAACCTTTCTTAGGATTGGCCCTGTCAGCTGATACAGCTTTCAGGGCTTTTTCTTTAGTATCGGCATCATAAACGGTATAACAGAACCCCCATAAAAAGGGTTCCATTTTTTCAAATTGCCTAAAATCAATTCTAGTAAACTTACCTGGTTCTGAGGGATTTGAACTGTCATTTTTGGCCAATACCCATTGCCCTTTTTGATCCCACTCTAAAACATGGTATTTGACTGATGTTGATTGCAACCATAAACTATCAGTTATGGTATAGTTTATACCATAATCATCTTGAAAATGACCAAGCATATAAGAAGGAGCTTTTGTTTTTTGCTGTGCATTTACGTGAAAAGCAAATATCAAAAATAGACCTCCTATTAAAAACAATTTAAACAGCTGCATTTTGTCTTTTTGCATGATTAAAACAATCGATCTCTAAAATCTAAAGCGTGTTTGCGTAAATGATCTTTTGCAATATCATAACCCGCATCAGCATGCCTGATCACACCCATGCCCGGATCATTTCTTAATACTCTTGCAATTCTAGCAGCTGCAGCATCTGTTCCATCAGCTACTATGACCATTCCAGCATGAATACTATAACCCATACCTACTCCACCACCATGGTGCAAACTTACCCAAGAAGCCCCCCCGGCAGTATTTACCAAGGCATTTAGTATTGGCCAATCCGCTACCGCATCTGAACCATCTAACATGGCTTCTGTTTCCCTATTGGGAGATGCTACTGAACCCGTATCTAAATGATCTCTTCCAATGACTATTGGGGCTTTTACTTTACCTGTTCTTACCAATTCATTAAAAGCCAATCCCGCTTTTTCTCTTTCTCCCTGACCCAACCAACAAATTCTTGCAGGCAGACCTTGAAAAGCAATCCTTTCTTTGGCCATTTTCATCCAACGCAATAATCCCTTATTTTCTGGGAAAAGGTTACAAATCAATTCGTCTGTAACCGCAATATCTTCAGGGTCTCCACTTAATGCTGCCCACCTAAAAGGCCCTTTCCCTTGACAAAAAAGTGGTCGAATATAGGCAGGTACAAACCCTGGAAAATCAAAGGCATTGGTTAACCCATGTTCTTGAGCTCTAGCTCTTAAGTTGTTGCCATAGTCAAAAGTAATAGCACCCAAAGCTTGGAGTTCTAGCATGAGTTCTACGTGCTTTTTCATGCTATCATAACTCAATGCTATGTAAGCAGTTGGATCAGATTTTCTTAATGCATTGGCAGCATCATTATCCAAACTATGAGGAATATACCCAATTAAAGGATCATGTGCAGAAGTTTGGTCTGTTAATACATCTACGGTAATCTTTCTTTCAATCAGTCTTTCTAAGAGTTGAACCGCATTACAAAGCAATCCAATACTAATAGGTTCACCAGCCATTTTGGCCGCAACGGCACGGTCAATTGCATGGTCTATATCAGTAAATTTTAAATCCAAATAACGTGTTTCTAAACGTTTGTCTATGCGCCACTCTTCTACTTCTGCCACCAAACAAACTCCATCATTCATGGTTACAGATAAGGGTTGAGCCCCACCCATACCACCAAGACCTGCAGTTACGGTGAGTGTTCCCTTTAAACTACCCTGAAAATGTTTGTTAGCAACAGCTGCAAATGTTTCATAAGTACCTTGTACAATTCCTTGAGAACCAATATATATCCAAGAACCAGCGGTCATTTGGCCATACATCATCAACCCCTTTTTCTCCAATTCTGTAAAATGTTCCCAGGTGGCCCATTTGGGAACCAATTGGGAATTTGAAATTAATACCCTTGGTGCATCTGGATGTGTTTTCAACATTCCTACTGGTTTACCGCTTTGCACTAATAAGGTTTCGTCATCATCCAAATCTTTTAATGCTTTGATAATCAGGTCAAGGCTTTCAAAATTTCTAGCAGCTTTTCCCCTACCCCCGTATACTATTAAATCATCAGGTCTTTCCGCTACTTCAGGATTCAAATTATTCAATAACATTCTTAAAGCAGCTTCCTGATCCCAACCCTTACAATTCAAAGTGTTGCCAGTTGGCGTTGCATATTTAATGGGGTCATATTTGCTTTGTAAAGTAGACATATAGGAGGATTTGAAATTTTAATAAACTAGGTCTTCGTATGCGGCTTGTAATTCATTATAAGCGTGATTGTCCTTGGCTAATTTGGCTGCTACCATTCCTTTTTCATACCATTGAATAGCCAAATTGGTCAGTTCCATTTTTTCTAAGAGTTTGGCCAGGTGATAATAGGAACCAATATAATCAGGGAATTCTGTTAATATAGCCTCAAAGAGTTCTTTTGCTTGTAACTCATCACCCACTTTAATCAATTCAAGTGCTAATGCGTGCCTTAAAAAATTATCCTTTGGATTGGTTTCTAAAAAGGCTTTAATTTTTGCAATTCGATCCATTTTCCAAAGTTAACGGATGGCTTGGATTAATGAATCAGGAATAGAAATGTCTTTGGAAAACAGAATTTTAAAAAATAATCATAAAATAGCCAGCGGTTCTTTGCCGGTTCAATTTCGTTTGTATATTTGCGATAGTTGCATAAACAACTATCAGCCGTAAGTTTTAAACGAATTGCATATGAAAATACTAGTTTGTATTAGCAAGACACCTGACACAACAACTAAGATTGCCTTTAAAGATGGCAACACCCAATTAGACGATAATGGGGTACAATGGATTATCAATCCCTATGATGAATGGTATTCTTTGGTCAGAGCCATTGAACTAAAAGAAAAAGACCCTTCTACCATTATTCACCTAGTAACAGTGGGTGGTGCTGATTGCGACCCCATTATTCGAAAAGCCTTAGCCCTAGGTGGTGACGAAGCTTTTAGGATCAATGCTGATAGCCCAGATAGTTATTATATAGCAGCTCAAATTGCCGAACTAGCCAATAAAAATGGCTATGATCTTATTTTCACTGGCAAAGAATCCATTGATTATAATAGTGCAGCTATTGGTGGCATGGTAGCAGAATTTGTAGGTGCTCCCTATCTTTCACTAGCTACCCTTTTTGAACTAAATGGCAATACAGCCACCATAACTAGAGAAATTGAAGGAGGTGAAGAAGTAGCTACGGTTAATCTTCCAGTAGTTGTTAGTTGCCAAAAGGGAATGGCAGAAC
>CAMFKK010000323.1 GCA_945957225.1 uncultured Sphingobacteriia bacterium
CATCTCCACTCGACTAGTCGTCGGCAGCGTCAGATGTGTATAAGAGACAGCAGATGATCATTACAAAAATGGGAAGAGGGGTTACGGTTTATAGCGGCAAAAGAGGTTATGGAAAAAGAGGTGAAACCAAAGAAGTAGATATTATCTATACGGTCATTACCAGATTGGAATTAAATAAATTAAATACTGAAATAGAAAAAATAGAACCAAACGCCTTTGTAGTAATGAATAGTGTTAAAGACACTAAAGGAGGTATTGTAAAAAAACGACCCTTAAAACACGGATAAAATAAATATTTTTGAAAAAGCAGCTACCAATTCCCTATTGGGCTTATTTTTTTACGGTGGTATTCATAGTTGGTACACAGGATGCATTTGCCCAACGCGCTAAAATGGACAGCAATACCATCAAGCAATATATTCAAGGGTTTCATCAACAGATACATCTAAAAATTAGTCAAAGTACTGATATAGAAAATCTATCGCAATCTTCAGGCCAAGTAAATTATTTATTAAGCCCAAACAATAGTAGTATTACTAGATTGAATTTCACGTATAGGTTTATTTCATTCAATCTTCGTTTTATTGCCAAATTCATTCCTGGAAATAATGATATTTTGACTAAGGGAAATACTATTAGCAATGGTTTGGGATTTAATTTTGCTCACAGGCAATTTTTCACCCAGCTTTCTTATCACAAGACCCAGGGTTATTATTTAGAAAATAGCCCAGACTTTGTACCAGGTTGGCGGCCCGGAGACAATTATTTACAATTTCCAGACTTACAATACAAAGAATATAATGCTACTTTTTTTTATAGTTCCAATCCATTGTTTTCATACAATGCATTGATCAATCAAACTGAAAGACAATTAAAATCTGTAGGCACTTGGCTACCAGGCATTTCCATTAGAAATTATATTATTGACAACCAAGGTAGTTCTAATGGCAGCAGTAGTCAAAGGAGTAATAATTTTGAATATATGCTTTCTGCAGGTTATCAATATACAAAGGTCATAAACAAAAGCTGGTTTGGAACATTGGGCTTTACTCCAGCAATTGGCTTATTGAATGTTAATCTTACAACGCGTTTACCCCTGGGCGATATAGCTTCAAAGGAAAATAATACCGTTTATAGACTTAGAGGAATTGGAGGAATAGGGTATCAAAGCAATCTATGGTATGCTGGTGGATATGCCAATTGGAATTCCTTGACCTATAAACAAGAGAACTCTAATGTTCAAAACAGAGAAGATAAGTTTAGCTATCAAATCTACTTTGGCATTAGGTTAAGGAGTCCAAAATATCTTGCTGCAAAAACGGCTGCAGTAGAGCAATTGATTGAGAGTAAAAAAGATTAATTTTCAACTGAAATTTTATTGATATGAAATCAGGAATGCCCACTGCTGAAAATATAGATAGCTATATTGCCGAATTCCCAATCCATGTTCAGAAAAGTTTAAAGCAACTCAGAAAACTGATCAAAAAAATAGTACCAACAGCCACAGAAGCCATCAAATATGGCATGCCCACATTTGTACTTCAAGGAAATCTGGTTCATTTTGCGGCCTATCAAAATCATATTGGATTTTATCCTACTCCTGATGTGATTATTCACTTTGAAAAACAATTAAGCAACTATCAAACATCAAAGGGGGCAATTCAATTTCCTATCAATGAGCCGCTGCCATTTGAACTCATTGAACAAATGGTCATTTATAGATTGAAAATTCTTCATGAAAAGTTAGACTTGAAAGCACTTGCTAAAAAATCAAAAAAATAATACGGATGGACTATCAATCTGATCAGGAATATTTAAAACAAGACTTTACAACAAAGGGATTTCAAACAGGAGCATATGAATCCTGTACTTTTATTGATTGTAATTTCTCCAACATGGATTTGTCTGCTTGTAATTTTACCGATTGTGATTTCAGGGGTTGCAATTTGGGAATGGCAAAGCTATCCAATACGGTATTGAATGATGTAAGGTTTAATGAATGTAAATTACTGGGATTACATTTTGAAGACGCCAATAAGGTAATATTTGCTGTTGGTTTTAAAAAATGTCAACTACATCTTTCTTGTTTTTACCAATTGAAAATGAAGAAGACAAAATTTGTTGAATGCCAATTACAGGAAGTAGATTTTAGTGAAACAGATTTAACAGAATCCATTTTTGAACAATGTGATTTTCATGCTGCAGTTTTTGATCATACCATCTTAGAAAAAGTTGACTTTAGTAGTTCTTATAATTTTAGCATCAATCCCAATCAGAACAGCATTAAACAAGCCAAGTTCTCCAGAACAGAACTAGCAGGTCTATTAGATAGTTTTCAGATTAAAACAGTATAAATACCCAATTCAGGGTATGTGCTTTCTTTGCCTTTGGTTCATCTTTGACCAAAGGAAGGATTATGAAATATCATATTGCCCTATGGTGCTTTTTATTGTTTGCAAATTTTGTTTTTGCCCAAGAAAAACAACTTCTTGCTATCCCTGGTACAAAATACCAAATGCATGCGCCTGCTGGTTTTAAATTAGCTGTAAGCTTTAGCGGATTTACCAATGATTCTTTAAAGGCTTCCATCATGGTTAGTGAAATGCCAACAGGCTTTTATAATATCGCCGCAGGCTTTACCAAAGAAAAATTAAGTTCAAGTGGGCTAAAACTTATTAGCAGTGATAGTCTCAGTATAGAGAAACAAAAAGCACTAATCTTGGAAGTATCACAAGAGGTAGGATCAATCAATTATTTAAAAAAAATTTTGCTATTTGGCGATAGTACAAAAACAACCATAGTCAATGGCATTTTTCCATCGTCCTTACCAGAACTTGCCAATCCTATTCTAAGTTCAATTTTAAGTATTCAATATAATTCTAAGCTAGATGATAACCCCATGCATGCGGTTAATTTCATCATTGATTCTACTGGTTCTGGATTATTATTGGCCAAATATCAAAATGGTACATTATTATTTTCAAGAGATGGAAAGATTCCTACCTATTCTCCTACCCTTATAGTTGGCAGTTCATTTTCTAGTCAAATAATTTCTGATAAAAAACAATTCGCTTTAGATAGGCTAAAACAATTACCGGGAGGTCTAAATGCTCAGATTCAAAGCCTGATTCCTGTAAAGCAAGGCAATTTGGACGGTTTTGAAATTGTATCTAGGGCCAATATTTATAGTAGTAGGGAGGAAGGCTTACTCTACCAATGTCTTTTATTTGACAAAAATGGCAACTATTATATGGTAGTTGGTCTTGCCAATATAGAAATGACCAAAAATCTTCAAATCTTCCGAAAAATGACAGAAAGCCTACAACCCAAATAATTAATAGGTCCAGATTCCCATTTTAATCATGTTTTGGTATGACATAAGTCATAAAACTAAGAATCGTTAGTTTTTAATTTTAGGATGCAAAAAACAACTAACATTCTTAACGACTAAATTGAAACAAATGAAAACGGAGTACTGGATCAACGTTAAACGGGTGGATAACCGTTTACTTATTTTCCTAAATGGAGAAACCATTTGGGATAGTGGTATTATTCATGATGACCCAGAAATGGATCACTATATTCAAATAACTGAACAACTGGTCTTACACGCATCTCATACCAGCGAATTGATTTTTGAAGGCTTTAATGATTCTTATAACGCTAATGCTGACAATGGAGAACTCAATCCTTGGCATTTTCATTACAGGGTATTTTCAAGAACAGTAGACGCTTCAGGAACCATTATTAACGAGACAGATTTGTTAGCACCATATAATGAGAAACACCTCTCTAATCCCAACGTGAGAGCCATCAACAATCGCTATCAGATTGTACGCAAAGACGCTGAATACAAAGTAGTGTCTAATTCACTTTCACAACATTTCTACAACTAGTTAGGGGACCAAGTGTCCCCTAATGGTATTTGAGTACTCGCGAATAT
>CAMFKK010000324.1 GCA_945957225.1 uncultured Sphingobacteriia bacterium
GAGCTAGCAACTTGGGTAGATCAAGCCCTAGCTTCTATGCCAGATAAAGTAGCGGAGTATCGCAAGGGTAAGAAAGGTTTGATTGGTCTTTTTGTAGGCGAAGTAAAAAAATTAAGCAAGGGCAAGGCCGATCCAAAAATGGTGACGGCCTTATTAGAAAAAGCCCTGCAATCTTAAATGAACAACCATCCTCCGAGATTAAACAACCAATATGAAAAAAATCATTTTGTCATTTTTACTAGCCATTTTGTTGCTAGCCTGTCAAGAAAAAAAACACGGTGCCTTTGTGGTCAGTGGTTTGTTGACCAATGCACCTGAACAAAAAATTCTCTTGCAAGAAATACCTTTTGCGGGTGAGCAACCTATTACCTTGGATTCCGCCACTTTAAAAAAGAACGGAACTTTTGAACTCCGTGCCATGGGTAAGGAAGAAGGACTCTATCGTTTACAACTGGAAAAAGGCCCAGCCATCTTGGTAGTGAATGATGGCAAGAGCATTCGTCTAAAAATAGACATGAACCATTTTCGTCAGTATCAGGTTGAAGGCTCTGAAGCTACACTGGCCATCCACAACCTGATGGAAGACTATCAGGCAAAGGATTCTGCGCTCTACCAAACATTTATCTTATTGGATAGTTTGCAAAAACAAAAGAATGATTCAGCCATGACCGTGGCACTTGGTCAAAGAGACTTGCAAGTAAAAGGCATCAATAGTTTTATCAGTGATTTTATCAAAAAATCGCCCAGCCCAGCGGTTAAGTACTATGCCATTGGCCTAGCTTCCAGGACCATGCAAACAGAGGAATTGAAAAATTTGGCTATCGCGTCAGCCAATGATTTCAAGGAACATAGTGGGCTTGCCAAATTGAAAAGTATGTTAACCGTACAGTCTGCAACGGCTCCTCCTGCGGCCAATGATCCACTGATTAACAAACAAGCACCAGAGATTAGCCTACCCGATGTAAATGGCAAGATGGTTAGCTTAAGCAGCTTTAAGGGCAAATATGTATTGGTAGATTTCTGGGCTAGTTGGTGTGGCCCCTGCCGAGCGGAGAACCCAAAATTGGTGGCAGTTTATCAAAAATACAAGGACAAGAATTTTACTATTCTAGGTGTTTCTTTGGATGAGGAAAAAGAATACTGGTTGCAAGCTATTAAAGCTGATCAATTAACATGGACCCATATCAGCGAACTCAAAAAATGGGAAAGCAAAGTGGTAACCGATTATGGTTTTGACGGCATACCTTATAGTGTTTTGATTGACCCTAGTGGTAAAGTCATTGCTACCAAACTGCGATCCGCTGAATTGGATCAGCAATTGGCGCAGATTTTCAAATAGTATTTAATAGCTATTTTTTTAGCAGCCCTTCTTGAATATACCCTCTAGCGGGTAGATACAGGAGGGGCTGCTGCTTTATTTTCATGTCCTGAACAGTAGGATATGATCAGTAGCCCCTTAGCCCAAACACGTGAGCAGCATTTAGTTACTGCTTTTACAGAACTGCATTCCCTTGACGCTACAGCAATGGCTGAAAGAGAATGGGTCTTACAATTATTGGCAGGCAACCAAGAAAGAGACTTGCTGAGTAACCAAGACATTTGGGAAGAGTTCAAACAGTTTGGCGGCTTTCTTCATTCCATTGTCTTTTCTTTTGGTGCAGGTATGATCATGCGCAAACTGGTGCGCCGTAACAAGCGTCTGAATTTTATTCTGCAATTCAAAGAACTACAACAGGTACGCAGCAATATTGAAAAAGGTTCTTTTGCCTATGACAGCCTGCTATTTGGTTTAAAGCCTTGGCAGGTCTTGCAAAACAAATCACATTTGGCCAACCTGGTTTGTTTGGCCATTCTGTTTGGCGATGAATTTATTGATGGCATTGCTCAGCTCTATGGCAAGGAAGCGGTGCGAGAAATTTTGGCCAACCCCAAAATTGATTTTAGTCTGCGTTATAAGCTTACTCCAAACGGTGCAACACTCTATTATGAATTTGATATTCGCGAGCTCTTACCCCATTGGGTCTTGGATACGGTGAATGAAAAATATGGTATCAGCTATCGCGATTTTTATGCGCACTTATTGTTTTTGTTAGAGGAAATGAACCTGCAGTTTGCCAAACTAAATGAGCACCAAATAGCAACTGCGGCCGGCCTGATTTGTAAAGTCTGTAATCTTTGCTTTGATACCTACCAGACAGATATTGCACAGTTTAGCAACCAATATAGCATAGCACAATTGCTGCAATACCAACAACGCAAGGATGACCAGATTATTCAGGTCTTGTTAGAACTGCGTTGTGTACTGCTCAACAAACATGTAAAAACCTATCGTCCCCAATTTGCTAATTGGAGTCTGATGGTGCGCAGTATGCAGGTCTATGATGACCTACAAGACCTGGCTCAAGACCATGGCTATCAGATGAATTTTGTCTGCTATTTTGCACAGCAATTTTTTAAAAAAGAATGGAACTGGCTGCAAGACAATCAAGCAAAGTTGGCTGCTGTAAAAGGTATGGATCAGGCCATGATGGTCAGCCTGAACATGCCAGCTTCTACTATGCTTTGTATGCAATACGCCAAGCAGATGGTGCAGGGTAATTTGAGTTGGGTGCAACAAAAAATTACTGGCTATCTCTGGAAGAAAAATTGGTTTGGTTGGGACAAGGATCTACCACTTTCAGAACGTGCCGCCTTTGGAGCTATTGCTAAAATGCAGGGAAAAAATGATTTGACCTTACTAGAGAAAGTGCAGTTGCTGCAAGAGAAAATTGTATCTATCAAAGACCCACTGATCTCAGAAGACTTAAGCTTTGCACATATAGCCGATACCGCTTTTTTGGATCATGAATTGTGTGAGCATTTTCTGTCTAGTCTCTCAAAAAAAGACCGTTATTTTATACAGCAACAATTCTTTTCTTTTCCTATTCAACAAAAAGCGGCACTGGTTAAGCGTTGGCTTTTGCAACTGGGGCTTTAATTAATTGGATTAGGCATTGAGCATCATAGCTGAATTTCAAACTTATATTGCGGCTCTATGAAAATGATCCAGCACAGCTTTGTCCCATTTGGCTTTTAGCGATTGAACGTGTTTAAATCTGCGCTGGTATTTTTTGGGTTTATGATAATATAACAATGCCAGATTAATCTGTCTTCTACGCCAATGCCGCACCATTTCTCTGGCCATGATCCTATTGGTGCCTAATGTTAGGTCATGAAAGATTTTTAATTCCGGATAGGCTTTGGTTTGCTCATATACGCTATCAACAATTTTATTGAGTACTTTCTGAAATGACATCAAATCCTTTTTGTGCGCTTTAATACTATCATAACCAAATTGCTGAATCAGGGCCAAGTGCAGGTCTCCATTAATATGGGCATTCATGCCTAGGAACTGGTATTGCAAACTATTCAAACTATCGCTTTGGTAATAGGCTTTCCAATTGGCGGGAATCTCCTTTCCTTTTAGATAAGCATCATGGGCCTGAAAAAAAATGGGAATAAAGGCATCGTCCAATTGAATAGTAAAATCCTGAGCAGTTGGTTTTTGGGTACTTGCAAATTGATTAGTGATGAAGACGGTTTGGCGGTATAGCCCTGCAAAATGTTTGGATACCCTATTGCCATTTTCTATAGATAGTAAACTATCAAGATAGGATTGATTAAACTGGCGCTGATTTGCTGTATCATTTTGCCCCTGCCCCTTGATTGGAAGAAATGTGACCAGATAAAATAATAGCAGCAAATAGATTCTCAGGGGCATGCTGCAATTTAGCAAAAGGAGCGACATAAAAAAGCCACCCCAATTGCGTTGGGGCGGCTATATCAATTAGTACTAAGCCGATTAGAGTTGAGAAATTCTCAAACCAACTTTGGCATAGTTCACACTTGCTTTGATGCTTGAATTGTCTACCAACTGTCTCTTATAC
>CAMFKK010000325.1 GCA_945957225.1 uncultured Sphingobacteriia bacterium
CTGGTTACAAAAGAAGGCCAGCCTTACAAAGCCTGGATACAGCTTGACTTTGAAAACAAAGACAAGAACAACAATTTTGAAGTAAAGCAGTACCATGAAAATTATGGGTACGACTTAAAAGCAGCGGTTGAAAAATTTGCCGTAGCAGAACTGAAAGACCCTGAAAAGGAAAAGGCACTCATGCAGTCTTTGTACAAGGGCAATGTGCAATCCATAACCATAGAAAAAGATGGCAGCAGTCACAAAATGTTTATGGAGGCAGACCCACAATATAAAAAGGTAACACTGTATGACTCCAACATGAAGATGGTTGCAAAAGAATCTTTGGAGCAGTACAAAGCTGGTATTGATAAAGGCGGCAAAGCAATGGAAAAAGAACAGGAGCCTGATAAAAAAAAGATTTGAAACAGGAAGCCAAGCCTGAAAAGGAAAAATTGGAGAAGAAAAACGGACAAAGCCTGCTGCCTAAAAAGAGGGAAAGCAAGGGTAAAGGTTTAGGAGTATCATAAATACTCCTAAACCCATTTGTGAAACTTAAAATTAGCATCATGAACATTCAGAATATATCGGCATTGTCTGCCCAGCTAAAAGCAATTGGGTTTGATAATATGGGCTACCTTTTGGCAAAAAGAATATGCCTGGTTCCTGAAGATTTTGTTATTACAGAAAAACAGTCCAAAGAGAATGAACAAATAGTTTTCAATTTTCATTTCCAAAGAGATAAAAAGTTAAATGGATATATTCTGATATTTTATGATGCTATTCTTCAAAAAGAAATATCCGTAACTACGCAGGTTATTAATGGGGTTAACATTGAAGGCTTGCAGGAAGAGATGAGTACTATTGATTGGAAATTAGTTTTCGACTTTAACAACAAAAAGCCAGCTAATCCTGATGATAAATTATCCTATGAAAAGGAGCAAAAAATTGAAGCTTTAATTAGAGGACTCTTAGAATTGGAATTAACAGAAGAAGGAAAACAGATAAGCATTTTATTAAAGCAAAAGTACTGGTCAGAAATCCCATACAACGAATTGATGGGTAATATCAGCTCAGTAAAGAATAAAGCAGAATTGAGCCAGCGATTTTATTATGCTGAAGGGCAAGCTTGTATTTCTGCAGATGAGGCATACCGTTTTTTACAAAACAAATGGCTTGAAAAACAAATGCAGGTGAAAAGAAAGCAATTAGAAAACATTGAAGAGACTGAAGCAGGTGGTGATGGACAATCCTCGAATGGTAGCGGTTTATTGAAAAAGAAAAGAGTGGGTAGTTCCTCAAAAAATAAAAGAACAAGAATCACCCAGGATTAATTATGGAATTGTTTCCACCATTATCATTTTTTTATAAAGCTATTGCTGATGATACCAGGATTGGCGCAACGCATATCAGTTTATACATGGCATTACTGCAGCAATGGAATTTGAATGGCGGGTTGAACCCGGTTGAAGTGAAACGTTCTGTATTAATGAAGTTGGCTAAAATAAATGCCCGGTACACTTATAATAAGTGCATGAATAGTTTAGAAGAATATGGGTACATAAAATACCAGCCTTCCCAAAACTCTTTTGTTCCAAGCAAAGTATTTATTAATAAGTTAAATCAAAATGTAAATGAGTAACTAAAAAGTGTAATTGAATAATTTCTAAAGTCGGAGGTGTGAGATGGAAAATGTGAGACCTGAAAAAGTAATAGAAATACTAAGAATGCATAATGTGCATATCTCATTGGAGCAAGCACAGCTTATCCTTGAATTTATGATTAAATTTGCCCGTATAGCAATCACCAAAATTTCGTAGCTATGACAGCAGATTTATATATACGTGTAAGTACCGATGAACAAGCCGATAAAGGATATTCACAACGGGACCAGGAAGAGCGGCTAAAAAAATATTGTGAGAACAATCAAATCAATGTTCGCAGGGTGGTGTTTGAAGACCATTCTGCGAAATCGTTTAACAGGCCACAGTGGAATGATATTCTTATAAATTTCAAATCAAGAAAAAATCCGGTTGACTTTATTCTTTTTACCAAATGGGATAGGTTTAGCCGTAATGCAGGTGATGCTTATCAGATGATAAACACACTCAGAAAAATGGGAGTGGAACCTCAAGCCATTGAACAGCCACTTGATTTATCAGTCCCTGAAAATAAATTAATGCTTGCCTTTTATTTGGCTGCCCCAGAAGTAGAAAACGACCGGCGGGCATTGAATGTTTTATTGGGTATGAGAAAGGCCAAGAAAGAAGGCAGATGGATGGGCCAGGCACCGGTTGGTTATGCCAATAAGATAACTGAAGACGGTAAAAAATACATTGCTCCAAAATATCCGGAAGCTTCAATAATGAAATGGGTATTTGAAACACTGGCTGAAGGAAACCTTAATGTGGAGCAAATAATGAAAGAGGCTTTTGCAAAAGGAATTAAGTGTTGTAAATCCAATTTCTGGAACTCCTTGCGTAATCCGGTTTACTGTGGCCGCATTTATATTTCAGGTTATAAAGATGAGGCTGCAAGACATGCCCAGGGTTTACATGAACCAGTAATATCTGAAACACTTTTTTATGATGTGCAGGATTATCTGGATGGTAAAAAGAAAACCTACCGCACTAAAGTCGGCAGCCTTGATATTTTACAGCTAAGAGGTTATATCGTTTGTCCAAAATGTGGGAAGGTTTTAACAGGCAGTGCATCAAAAGGCAGAGGCGGCAGATACTATTATTACCATTGCACTTCAGCCTGCGGCACTCGTTTCAAAGCAGAAAATGCCAATCAACTATTCTCCCGTGAGTTGAAAAAATTAGTCCCTCATCCTGGTATGACTGAGGTTTACAAGTTGGTAATTCAGCAGGAGTTTAAAAGCAAATCAAAAGGACAAAGGGAAGATGCTAAGCAAGTGCAGGAAGCACTTGCAAAAGCCAATACAGAGCTTTCTAATGCTCGTAAATTGCTTTTGTCAGGTGAAATTGAGCCTTCAGATTACCGCACTATAAAAATGGATTATGAAAAGAAGATAATTGGTTTAGAAGCAAGGCTAATGGAACTTTCCAAAGAGACCAACAACATTGAGCCGCTATTGAATAAAGCTATAAGCACATTGTCAAATTTGGATGAACTATACGAAAAAGGGGACAACAAAGCCAAGCGGGAAATCATTGGTTCGATATATCCCGAAAAACTCGTTTTTGACGGATTCCATTATCGAACCGCCCGGCTCAACGAAGCTGTTGAGCTAATATACAGTCTGGGCAAGGGTTTCAGCGAAAATAAAAATGGACAAACCGAGTCAATTTTCGATTTGTCCACTTCAGTGCCCAGGACTGGATTCGAACCAGCACATCCTTGCGAACGCTGCGACCTGAACACAGTGCGTCTACCAATTTCGCCACCTCGGCAGTTTTAGTTGTTCAGGGCTGCAAACTTAGGGAAAAAATCGGTTTGGTAAGGGGCAAAAAATCGCAATGATTGTCTTAGAAGGTAAGTATAAGATCTACGGCGCCATTAGACTACAGCCCCGTATGTCTGAGTTGTCCATGCGGCCCCAGACTTCAAAACTGCCATCTTCGTGTAAGACACCCATATCGTCTGTGGCTATGAATGCTGCACTATGCGCGTTGGCTAGGTCTATGATGTTGAAGACGCCGCGGCCGGAGCTACGGACCTGCTGCGGGTCAGTTTCATCGCGAACAAGGAGACGCATCCAGGGTGGGCACCGGTAGAGCCCATCGCCCAGCGAATAGGCTTGGCTTAATAGTTCTGTCATGCCATACTCGGAATGGATCTTGCTTACCCCTAGTCCGGTACAGAGGGTCTGGTGCAGTTCCAAACGGGTAAGCTCGCGGCGGCGGCCTTTCATGCCGCCGGTTTCCATGATGGTGGTGTGGACCAGCTGCTGTGGGTGGCTTTCGGCAAAGTCTAGGAG
>CAMFKK010000326.1 GCA_945957225.1 uncultured Sphingobacteriia bacterium
GGTAAATACAATGGAGTTGATATCGTCTGGTTTAATTCTATTCTTATTTACCAAAGAAGTAAATTCACCAAGGTCTATTAGATAATCTTTGGGATTATTACTCAACGGGATTTTTAAAAAATATTGATCATCCCAATTTTTAACGGACTGTTTTACCAAGGTTATTTTAAGTGTTCCATTTCCAAAAGCATTAAATTTCATGGATTGATAAGCTGAAAGATCTTTGGGCAATCCACCACCCCTCATCAATTTTAGAATGGTAAAAAAAGCCGTAGTATTTGCACTAACAGATACATTTCTATATAGCTGCAACTCTTCAGGAATTGTTTTTCTATTATCATTCTTTGTATCAAACTTATTTAATACTGTATTTGAAGGATTATAATCAACAGACCATGCACCATCAGACAAAAACACTTCATCTTGTAATTGATTATTCACAAACATTTTTATCGTGGTTTCAAATGCATCTGATACAGGAATTTGAATAGTATTATTTTGAACCGTAGTAAAATCAAAAGGCAGTTTTTTAGATACAATTGAGGACTGTTCATTAGCCTTTTCAAATAACTCAAAATAACCCGATGTACCAGCAAGGTTATTCTTTACTTGCAACTCAAGATTAGCAGCTTCTCTCTTAGCACTAACAAAATATGTATCTGGCAATAAACTAGCTTTTCTTAAAGGCTCTATTGCAGCTATTTGTTCTAGTTGGGTTAGAATTTTTCCAGCAATCTCAGTACTCAAATCATCTGACACAGACCAGACCTGAAAATTATACATGGTCTCTTCAGGAATATAGGAAGCTTTTAGCCAATTACTTTGTATGGCAATGGTATTTCTAGCTGGATTGATACTTGCTGAGAAACTTATAATATTTTCAATATGACCGTCTTCATATTTCAAAGAAAATCGCAATAGCCCTAAATCATTTACTAAAACAGAATCCATCTTTATAACTTGGGCTCCTTTTAGTCTATCACATACTGCTTTTGTATGATCATATATAGCCGCTTTTGTGGTAGTTGCAAAGACTACAGCTTTACAAGAACCATTCAAAGTATAGTCCACAGATACCACTTCTTTGGCATTGGTGATACTTATAATATCTGTAGGAGAAGTGAGATATGACTTCAGCTTGGTATTTGATAATTGCATTGGCACCAAACTATTTACTGGAACTGTGCTCAATGTTCCTGCAATAATTTTTTGTATATCTGTTCTCACCCATGGTTTCATGGATTCATAAGCGGGTTGTTGCATGGTTCCATTGAGTGCCGATACATATAATCTTTTGGCAATAGCGTCGCCCAAGCTTTGGCTTTCTAAGCCCCCGGTACCACCAGATGAAACAGAACCACAATCTTGAACTGTTATTGATAAAGAATTTGTAGCAGTTCCACAAGCTGTTGTCAGGGTATAGATAATGTTGGCAGTTCCTAATGACTCACCCACAACAACACCTGCAATAACCGTAGCAATACTTGTGTTACTTGAAGTCCAAACACCTCCTGCAGTTGCACTACTTAAGGTAGCCGTTAAACCTAAACAAACCGTATTAGATCCAGTAATAGTGGCTACAGTTGGTGGAATATTCACCGTTATATCTTTAGTCACAGTGGTGGTTCCACAATTATTTGTTACAGCATAATTAATGGTAGCAGTTCCTGCTGTAATTCCTGTAACTAATCCACTTGCATTTACAGTAGCAATTGCTGTATTGGAAGAAGTCCAAACACCAGAAACAGTGGCATTGGCTAATGTTATGGTAGAAGACCTACAAACAGAAGCTGCCCCAGTAATGGCAGCCACAACCGGCTTTGAACAATTTCCAACTTTTGCTAAATCTGGACTAAAAGGAGCATAATGATTTTCTCCTGCGTCTTGTTCAAATGAAAGTCCAATAATCTGCCCTTCAATATTGGCGCTATTTTTCTTTTTAATAATATCAGCCAATGGGGCAAATACGGTTCCTTCAACAGAATTATCCCCTTCAATTTTTAAGGTTTCTGTATTATAAAAATTATACAGTATAAAAGGACATTGGTCAAACCCAATTCCGGCTTGATTCCAAACCTTCCAATTAAAGGTTTTATTTGCATCAATATTAACCACTAACACATGCTCAGCATCGGGTTTATTCTCATAGGTCAAAATAGAAACACTATTCAAATCATTGCCTGTAATATTTAGATAATTAACGCCTAGTGCTAAATAAATTTTTACTTGATCCGGATAATTTTTTTCATCAAAAGGTTTTCCATTTGCATCAGTTAGAACTGCATTATGCTTGTTTTTTGAAATTTCTAAAGAACTATTGCGCATGGTTTCCATGGCTTTGTCAAATTTAATCAGCTCTTTTTCAAAAACGGGATTATTAGAAGCGCTTACACCTAATTTATCGGCACTTAATTGCAATTGAATTCTTGGTTTACTATTGTAATCACCTGTAGTAATTTGAATGGGGGAATAAGCGCCATTTTTATCCGTATACCAAACCTTTGATTTACTAGGGTCGCCTATTTTTACATACCCATTATTGACTTGTAAACTATTACCAGATTTGTATATTATTTTCCCATTCACCAGGAGTCCAATTGCAGTATTCTTAACCTTGTAAGTGCCAGCATCCTTGATGGCAACTTGGTAATTACCATCAAGCGTCAGGTTTTCACCCAAAGCAATTGGTCCCTCTGTTTCATTAGAAGCAAGTCTAGCGGATTTTTCAAGGAAAATATTAAACTGAAGTGCTGGAGATGTAGGGCTTTGCGCATTTACAATACCAGTTATTGCACAAAACAGGAATGACAAGATTCCAGTATATAGAAATTTGCTCATAGGTGATTGTTGGGGGCGTATATAACTAAGCCAGATACAAACCTCCATCAAAACGTATGACTAACTAAAATATTATCCTAGAACCCACTAAATCATCATTTTATACGAGAATCAGGAAAAAACAACCACTAATTCTGTTCCCTGACCTGGAGCACTTATAATCTCTGAGCTCCCGTTAAACAAAGAAGCCCTAGTTTGAATATTAATTAAACCAACACCCCTTGAAACAGAGTTTGCGTTAAAACCTACGCCATCATCCTTAATACGGAGGTGTAATTTTCCATTTTCATGATATAACCTAATTAGAATATTTTTTGCACGGGCATGTTTAAAAATATTGGTAAACTGCTCTTGTACAATTCTATAAATAGCCAACTTTAATTTATCAGAAATGGCGTCTTCGTTAAAATCGTAAAAATCTTTGGTTATTTCAAATAAACCAGCCTTTTTCATGACAGTGATAAAATGATCCAAAGCTTCTCCTAAAGCAACTTCATTTAAAGAAGGTGGAATCAAGGAGTGGGAAAGTCTTCTTATCTCATTAATTGCTCCGGTTATTAATTTATCTATATCATTAAATAGTTCAGAACTTATATTGAGCTCCTTTTTAAGCAACCCAAGATACATTAAGGAGCCAGCTAATATTTGGTTAACATTGTCATGCAATTCTAAACCTATTTCTTGCCGTTCCCTTTCTTGTGCCGTAATCACTGCCTCAGTAATTTCCATCCTTTTCTGATTCTTTTCCTCTTCCAATTTTTGCTCTAACTTAATTTTCTCACTCACATCAGAACCAATAGAAAGAATAGCATCAATCCCATTATAATTAATTTTATGAAAAGCTAGGTCCAGAAACATCTGAGTGCCATCTTTAGCAATTTTTCTTAAAACTTCTTTTTCTACTTGGCTAAGATTGTTTTTTAAATTCATTCTCATTTGATCCAATACATCCAAATCCTTTTCATGATGCAAGTCAGTAATTTTTCTTTCTAAAAACTCCTGTCGTGAAAACCCCAGAAATAACATAGCTGTATCATTTACATCTAATATGTCATAGGTTTCTACGTCCCAAATAATGATTAAA
>CAMFKK010000327.1 GCA_945957225.1 uncultured Sphingobacteriia bacterium
GTGTAAATGTCTGCGCCAGGCAATGACAGAATCATTAACTTCTTTGGCAGATTGTTCAATTTTAGCGGGTGTAATTTGTGCGCCTGCAAAAAAGGGTAGGGTCAAGAGACCTAGGAAAAACTGCTTTCTCATGTAATTGTTTTGATGCTTGAAAGAATGGCTTCAAGTTAGTTAGAAATCCAATTCAACCCTATCAAAAACGGTCAAAATCAAGCAATTAGTTAAGAATTAGCGGTGTTCTCCAAAGACCTTTCTCAAACTGTCAGCAATTTCTCCCAAAGTGCATAGGTTTTCAACTGCTTCAATCACCACGGGCATTAGGTTTTCAGTAGATCTAGCAGTAAGGGCAATCTTTTCTAGAATAGCTGTTACTTTTTCTTGATCTCTTTTGGCACGCAATAGCTGCAGTTTTTCTGTTTGAATTTGTTGAATGCTATCATCAATTTTAAATGGAGGAACTTTATTGGATTCAGCTACCTGAAACTTATTGACTCCCACAATAATCTTTTCACCACTTTCAATATTGCGTTGGTATGCATAAGCGCTTCTTGCAATTTCATCCTGCATAAAACCTTCTTCAATTGCAGTTACAGCACCTCCCATGGCGTCTATTTTTTCCATTAAGGCACCTGCTTCTTGTATAATATCGGCCGTTAGGCTTTCTATAAAATAACTTCCTGCCAATGGGTCAACAGTATCAGGTGCACCACTTTCAAAAGCAACAATTTGTTGGGTTCTCAGTGCAATTCTAGCCGCTTCTTCAGTAGGTAAGCTCAATGCCTCATCATAGCCATTGGTATGCAAGCTTTGCGTACCTCCCAAAACTGCCGCCAATGATTGAATGGTAACTCGGGCAATATTATTTAATGGTTGTTGTGCAGTTAATGTTGCTCCACCTGTTTGAGTATGAAATCGAAGCATCATGGCTTTTTCGTCCGTGGCTCCCATGCTTTTCATGATCTGCGCCCACATTTTTCTTGCTGCTCTAAATTTGGCTACCTCTTCAAATAAATGATTATGAGCATTGAAAAAGAAGGAAAGTCTTTTGCCAAATACATTGATATCTAATCCCTTTGCCAATGCTGCTGCAACATATGCTTTGCCATTTGACAAAGTAAATGCTACTTCCTGTACAGCTGTACTACCTGCTTCCCGAATATGATAACCACTTATACTAATGGTATTCCATTTGGGTAATGATTGTGCACACCATTCAAAAATATCGGTGATGATGCGCATAGATGGTTTTGGGGGATAAATATAAGTTCCTCTGGCTGCGTATTCTTTGAGGATATCGTTTTGTATGGTTCCAGTAATCTTTGTTAAGTCTGCACCTTGTTTTTTTGCCAAAGCCACATAGAATGCCAATAAGATAAAACCTGTTGCATTGATGGTCATGGATGTGGATACTTTTTCTAATTCAATTCCTTGAAAAAGAATTTCCATGTCTTCTAAACTATCAATAGCTACCCCAACTTTACCTACCTCACCTTCTGACAATGCATGGTCTGAATCATATCCAATTTGAGTGGGAAGGTCAAATGCTACGCTTAGCCCCATTACTCCTTGTGAAAGTAGGTAATGGTAACGTTTATTGCTTTCTTCAGCTGTTGAAAATCCAGCGTATTGGCGCATGGTCCAAAGCTTTCCGCGATACATATCTGCTTGTACCCCCCTTGTATAAGGAAATTGACCAGGTATTTCAGCAGGTTCATTATTAGGAACAGGATAGTATACTTTCTTGATTTCAATTCCACTGTCCGTGCTAAGCTTTTTTTCTGTCATGGGGCAATCTTTTTAATTCTAGAGGCATTTTTTTGCTTCATAACTCAATACTTCTGCTACCAATTCGGGCAATTTGCCGCGATTATCGTTCATCAGAAAATGGAGAATTTGTTTATTCAAATCAGTGCTACTGGCGGTATGTTCCATTTGTTGTGCCACTTGGTGCACAATCAACAAATTTTGGTCATGAAGGTTTTTTAAGGCATTCCATGCTGCAGGACTAACATAAATCTGTTGACTAATATTGTATTCAAACTCTTCCCTAATATTTCTAGTTAGCAATTCTTGCATATCCCTTGCGCTAGCTCCAGGCACATTTAAACGACTAATCAAATTGGGAAGGGCAATTCTATTGGCTAATACAATCAAACGCTCATAAGCCTGTAGTTGCAAACCCGTATTTTGGGTTGAAACGGCTTTTTCAGCTGTTTGATTTTTACGTTGTAAATAAATGAGAAAGCCGGCCAATCCTGCAATTAGAACAGCAATAACCATGGTCAAAAAACTGGTAGTGTCCAACATGGGGTAGTTTTGGGCAAAAATAGGTGAAACCTACGGCTAAGCATGAAATTCCAGTTATCGAAAACCCGTTTTGTAGCTATCCAATCAATAGGTTGTAATTTTGTGTTCTAACTTTAACAAATGGAAACAGCAACTATTACTCCGGTTAAATTGACAAGTGGGGCAATCAGCGAATTAAAACGCCTGATGAATGAGCCTGATTTTGACCATACCCAACGTTTAAGGGTAGGCGTAAAAGGTGGTGGATGTAGTGGTATGACTTATGTACTTGGTTTTGATCAACCTACTGAGGAGGATGAAACCTTTGAAATTGAAGGAATTTCATGCATTATGAACAAAAGTCATCAATTATATCTCTATGGAATGGAAGTGGATTGGCAAGGTGGTTTAAATAGTAGGGGATTTACTTTTAGCAATCCAAACGCCAGCAGTACCTGTGGTTGTGGAACTTCTTTTGCTGTTTAATTCATCCTACATCATTGAAAGGGCAATTGTAGATCAATTGCCCTTTTTTATGGCATTTACTCAGGATTCAAGAAATCGTTTTCGCAGTTTATTCTTTCATCCTGAAAGAATAAAACCCGCATTGACTAAGTTTATGTATGAAACAAACAAATATCCGCAGAGATTTTTTGAAAACCTGCCTTTTGGCGCCTTTGTTTCCCAACCTTAAGGAAGTTTCAAACCCAGTTGGGTCAGGACAAGCAAAGCACTTAAAACTGAGTTTAAATGCCTATTCTTTTAATGAGATGCTAAAGTCTCAGGCCATATCTATGGATGAGCTAATTGATTTTTGTGCACATACTGGATTTGAAGGAATTGACCTCACAGGATATTATTTTCCGGGTTACCCCATTATTCCAACAGATGAGTTGATTTACAAGATTAAAAGAAAAGCCCATTTGTCCGGATTATCTATCAGCGGCACTGGCATCAAAAATGATTTTGCACAACTGGATCCTGAAAAAAGAAAAAAAGACATTCAATTGGTAAAAGATTGGATAGTGGTTGCGTCCAAATTAGGAGCTCCAGTAATAAGGATCTTCTCTGGTGTAGATATACCTAAAGGATATTCCTGGGAAACCATTGCTGCTTGGATGGCAAAAGACATTCAAACATGCGTAGACTTTGGTCAGAGACATGGTGTGATTGTAGCTTTACAGAATCACAATGATTTTATCAAAAATGCCCAACAGGTTCAAGAACTTTTCAAATTAGTCAATCGAGAATGGTTTGGGTTAGTTTTGGATATAGGAAGCTACCAAGAGGGAGATCCGTTTTCTCAAATTCAAACTACCATACCATTGGCAGTGAACTGGCAATTAAAGGAAGAAATGTACTTAGACGGGAAAGCTGTTAAGACAGATGTGACAAAAATTTTGAAAATGATTTTGGACTCCAATTATAGAGGATTCATTCCCATTGAAACCCTTGGCAAAGGAGATCCCAAACAAAAAGTTACTCAATTTTTAAAAGAGATCAAAGAAGCTTTAAACAGTTTATCATGAGTCATCAATGGAATATAAGCGTTCAAGCATCTCCAATAAAAAAGAAGCCGTCTCAATACAAATTGGGGCGGTTTTCTTTTGTTTGAGATT
>CAMFKK010000328.1 GCA_945957225.1 uncultured Sphingobacteriia bacterium
AGCCATTACCAAACTTTGGAGCCAGAACTATTTTAGCAATATTGAAATCTATTTGACCAAATTAGAGGGCAAAAATATCTGGGTAGAAATTGAAGTAACGGAAAGACCAAGGTTGTCTAAATTCTATTTCAGAAATACCCGTAAGACAGAGAGTGAAGACCTTTCTGGCAAAACAGGTTTGGTACCCAACCGTGTAGTAACTGAGAACATGAAGATTACCGCGGTTGAAGCCATTAAAAAATATTACGCAGAGAAAGGCTACCAAGACGCCAAAGTTGAAATTAGAGAGACAAAAGATTCTAGTATAAACAATACACTAACCCTCAACTTTATTGTAGACAAGGGAATTAAAGTGCATATCAACAATATCAATTTTGGAGGCAATGCCAATGTAGAAGAAAGCAAGCTGAAAAAACAATTGAAAGAAACGCACGAGCAATCAAGATTAACCTTGTTTCCAACCTATGACAAGGGGATGATTGTAGAAGCCAAGCACTATACTTTTGATGACTACTTAAAAGAAAAGGGATACCTCACTTTTAGTAGAACCAAAAAAGTATTAGATCCCTATGTGCGGATTAAATTTTCTTCTGCCAAATTCAATGATAAAAAATTTGAGTCTGACTTAGACAATATCCTGACTTACTATAATAGCTTGGGCTATCGCGATGCGGTTATCTTGCAAGACACTGTTTATCATACCAAGAAAGGTGATTTGAATATTGACATCAAATTACAAGAAGGTAGAAAATACTATTTTGGTAATATCACCTGGAGAGGTAATACCAAATTCAGCGATTCTGTTTTAACCGCCATTATGGGTATCCGCAAGGGAGATACCTATAATATGGAAATCCTGGATAAAAAATTGGGTAAGAACGCATCGCCCGAAGGGGGAGATATTAGCGGACTTTACCAAGACGATGGTTATTTGTTCTTCCGTACAGACCCAGTAGAAACTGCGGTATACAATGATACCATTGACTTTGAAATTAGAATTGTAGAAGGTCCACAAGCTACCATCAAGAATATTAGGATTGCCGGAAATGACCGTACCAAAGAGTATGTAATCAGAAGGGAATTGAGAACCATTCCAGGTGAAAAATTTAGTAGAACAGACTTGGTGCGTTCTAATCGTGAGATTGCACAATTGAACTATTTTAACCAAGAGAAAATTAATATTCAACCCATTCCAAATCCAGAAGACGGAACGGTAGATATTAACTATACTGTAGAAGAAAAATCCAGCGACCAATTGGAATTAAGTGCCGGTTGGGGTGGTGTAATTGGTTTAACAGGTACACTGGGTGTCTCTTTTAACAATTTTTCTATCCGGAATATTTGGAAGAAATCTGCTTGGGATCCATTACCCATGGGCGATGGTCAAAAACTAAGTTTGCGTATCCAAAGTAATGGTAAGGCTTTCCGTTCTTATAACTTCTCTTTCACCGAGCCTTGGTTTGGGGGTAAGAAAAGAAATGCCTTGTCATTTAGTATTTATAATACCAAATACGGTCAAACCTATAACCCCGTTACTGGTCAATATGACCCCAATTATTCTAACCAAAGTTCTATTACTACTACCGGTGTAACCGTGGCTTTGGCTAAGCAGTTAAAATGGCCTGATGACTATTTCTCTTTAACCACTGCTATTAGCTTTACCCGATATAATTTGAACAATTATGCCATTGACCCTGTCAATCTTCCTGGATTTGACAATGGCTTTGCGCATAACGTGAACCTGAAATTGACTTTGCAGCGCTCATCTGTTGACCAGCCTTTGTTCCCTAGAAGTGGTTCTAATTTCTTGGCAAGTGTGCAGTTCACTCCTCCCTATACCATGATTAGCGATAAAATTGCTAATTCCACCAATCCTTACGAATGGATTGAATACCATAAATGGCGATTCAATGGGGAATGGTTTATTCCTTTGGGTAAGCCAGGTGGTGCCGAGAAAAACAAGCAATTTGTGATTAGAACCTCTGTAAAATTGGGTTTCTTGGGCAGGTATAACCAAGACTTGCAGGTTTCTCCATTTGAACGTTTCCAAGTGGGTGACGCCGGTTTGAGTAACCAGTTTGCACTTTTGGGTTATGATATTATTGCCCACCGCGGATATCCTGTATATAGCAGCTCTAATCCCAAAATCAACCCTGACCAACAAAGTACGCGTCAGTACTTTACCATATTTAATAAATACACCATGGAATTACGCTATCCATTGAGCTTGAACCCAAGTAGTACTATCTACGCTTTGGGTTTCTTTGAAGCGGCAAATGGTTGGTACTCAATGAAAGATTATAATCCTTTCCAGCTGAGAAGGTCCGTTGGTGTTGGTATGCGATTCTTTTTGCCCATGTTCGGTCTGCTTGGATTTGATTATGGCATAGGATTGGATAGGTTTACACCAAACAACTCGTTGAAAGATGCAGCAAGATTCACCTTCATGCTGGGCTTTGAACCGGAATAAACCTAAAAATCAAGTATCATGAAAAAATTAGTACTCTCATTGGTTATGGTTCTCTGCTTGGCAGGGGCATCTCAAGCTCAGCAACGTTATGCTGTGATTGACACTAAGTATATCCTGGACAAGGTTCCAGAATACAAAGACGCCGATAAAAAATTGGCAGCCATTAGTCAGCAATGGCAAAAAGAAATTGATGACCGTCAAGCTACCTTGGACAAAATGTACAAGAACTATGAGGCAGAACAGTTCATGTTAACGGACGAACTCAAGAAAAAAAGGGAAGACGAGCTTTTTATTAGAGAAAAAGAGGTTCGCGAATTACAGAAAAAGCGTTTTGGCTATGAGGGAGACCTTTTTAAAGAACGCCAAAGACTGGTAAAACCCATCCAAGACAAAATTTACAATGCCATTCAAAAATTGGCTACGGCTAGAAACTATGATTTTGTACTAGATAAAAGTGAAGGAATTACCGTTATATTTGCCGACCCAAAGCTGGATAAGAGCGATGACGTTCTAAAAGAATTGGGCATAAAATTTTAAACAACCAACAATTATAAATTCTCAAAGATGAAGAAAGTATTATTTGTGTGTGCGGCTGTATTTGGAAGCCTTTTGTTCAGCAGCAACACCAATGCACAAACCAAAATAGGCACTTTTGACGAAGAAAGCGTTTTGGGTTTGATGCCAGATATTGACAAAGTGACTACTGCTTTACAGAGCTACGCTAAAGATTCATTGCAAGTGGACTATGAATACAAAGTGGGTGAGTTTCAACGCAGAGATAGCATTTTCAAAAAAGACAGTGCTACCATGCCAGCTAGGGCTCGTGAACAAGCCTTAAAAGAAATCAACCAATTAAAATACCAATTGGTGAATTGGCAACAGTTCCAACAACAAGCTGTTCAACAAAAACAAGAAGAATTGTTGGTTCCTTACAAGCAAAAAATCTATGCTTCATTGGAAAAAATTATCCGTGAGCAGAAATACACCCATATCTTCCGTAGCGATGCTTTGTTAAAGTCTCCTATTGGTGATAACCTTTCTATTAAAGTAGCATTAGACCTAAAACTAACCCTACCTAAGGAAGTCTTAGACGAGTTAAAAGCCCAAGGTGCACCAGTACCAGCAGCTGCTCCTGTTAAGAAGTAATGCTTGAACAAAAGCATTTTAAATATTGGAACCCTGTCCTTGCGACAGGGTTCTTATTTTTGGGATACCATAAAAGGAATTGGGTATGCAGCAAAAACCAATTGGTGTATTTGATAGTGGCTATGGTGGACTTACCATACTCAAGGAAATAGTAGCGCAATTGCCCCAATATGATTATCTCTACCTTGGAGACAATGCCCGTGCACCCTATGGTCCAAGGTCATTTGATACGGTCTATCAATATACTTTGGAATGCGTGCAATGGTTTTTCAA
>CAMFKK010000329.1 GCA_945957225.1 uncultured Sphingobacteriia bacterium
ACCACCCCTCGACTAGTCGTCGGCAGCGTCAGATGTGTATAAGAGACAGGAGCTATGTGCTTTGGGGTTTACAACAAGACTTGTTGAGTAGAACCATGTTACCACTTGGAGGGTTTCACAAATCAGAGATTCGCCAAATGGCCATTGACCTAGGTTATCCAGAATTAGCAAAGAAAAGTGAGAGCTATGAAATCTGTTTTGTTCCAGATAATGATTATAGAGGTTTTCTAAAACGCAATGTAGACGGATTAGAAGAACGCGTGAATGGAGGTTGGTTTGTAGATAAAACAGGTAAAAAATTGGGACAACACAAGGGATACCCCTTTTATACTATTGGCCAGAGAAAGGGTTTGGATATTGCCATGGGAAGACCTATTTATGTTACAGCCATTGACCCTGATACTAATACGGTTGTGCTGGGCGATGAAGTTGACCTTGAACAGAATGACCTGACTGTTGGTAAAATGAATTGGGGCAAATACCCTAGTATTACAGATGGAATGGAAGCCATTGCCAAAATCAGGTATAAAGACAAAGGAGCATTAAGTAATTTGTATAATGAGCCAGGGGGCATCAGGGCAAGATTTTATCAAAATGTAAAAGGCATTGCACCAGGTCAGAGTGCGGTATTTTATGAAGGCGATGATGTTATTGGCGGGGGCATTATTCAACGTGGTGAACTAATTCTTTCCTAATCCTAATACTCAAGATTTTTTTCTGATTAGTGCAGCATACATGGTATCTGCTTTGATCCCATATCCCATAAGATATTGGGCATCTATCAATGTTAACTGATTGTCTTGTTGAAGTAAATATTCAAGATTGGATGCATTTTCTGCCTGAAATACAGAGCAGGTACTAAATAATAAATATCCACCAGGGGCAATCAAAGGAATGACATTTTTGAGAATGGATTGTTGCAAGGCTGAATATGTCTCAAGACTTGATTCTTTGAAAAAATACAACTGTTCCGGGGTTCTTCCCCAAGTGCCATTTCCAGTACAAGGCACATCACAAAAAATCAAATCAAATTGTTTTTGTGGAAGGCTGGGTTTTTCTTTTGAAAGATCCGTTACCATGGGATGAAAATGTTGAATGCCAGCCCTTTGAAACCTATGCGATAAATTATGTAAGATACTGGACCTGATATCAGAAACTGTAATTTCAAGATTGCCTAAAACATCTTGGGTTAAAATGGTTTTACCTCCACTGGCAGCACAACAATCCCAGAACTGAATCCTACTTTTTTTTTGAAACTTGACCTGTTCTAATAGCTGGGCTATTTTTTGTGAGCTAGCATCTTGCACCACCAGTTCTTGATCCATTGAAACTATCCCGTCTAATTTACTGGTACTTGGTAGTGCTAGACAATTTGGTGTTATTTGAGAAAAAGGAATTTGTTGATCAGCAATTTTCTGAATAACACTTTTGTGGTGACCAGGTCTAATTCTGATAAACAAATCAGGTTGTACAAAAGCAGATGTTAGAAAAGCTATTTGATCAACCTCTTTTCCAATTTGATTTAACCATGGAAATACCTCTGTTAATTGAAAATCTGGATAAGCTGTTTTTACAAATGCAATTCGCTGGTCAATGGATACTGACCAAGCTTCTAACCAACTATGCTCAAATAAAATAGCCCATGGGCCTGGTTCTTTGGATTGCAAAAAAATAGATACCCTGATTCGTTGCTCTGCAGGATGCTTTTTTAAAGCATGTCCTAATCGGAAAAAAGCATAACAACAATGTGAAATATTCTTTCGGTCTTTAGAACCATATTTTTTATTTGCAGCAAAATGATTTTTCAAGTAGGCTGCAAGTGGAACCGCACCGTCATACCCATCAATAATCCCGATTGCTGTTTGAAGGTGCTGGTTCAAATAAGACATAGACAAATTTATAATTCCAAAAGGGTTTTCACAGGATCCTTACCCATTAACAATAATTCAGGTTGTTCTAATAATTCTTTCACTCTTACTAAGAAACTTACTGATTCTCTACCATCAATGATTCGATGGTCATAACTAAGGGCCAAATACATCATAGGTCTGATTTGAACTTGACCGTTTACTGCCATGGGTCTGTCTTGAATTTTGTGCATTCCCAAAATGGCGCTTTGCGGAATATTAATAATGGGTGTGCTCATCAAAGACCCAAAGACACCACCATTGGTAATGGTAAAAGTACCACCCTGCAAGTCTTCTGCGGTAAGTTTGCTATCCCTTGCTTTTCCTGCTAATACTATTACTTCTTTCTCAATTTCAGCCATACTCAAACTCTCCACATTGCGGATTACAGGTACTGTTAATCCTCTTGGTGTACTTACGGCAATGCTAATATCGGCATAGTCATGGTATAATATTTGGTCCCCGTCAATATAGGCATTCACAGAAGGCCATTCGCCTAGGGCGATGGCGCATGCTTTTGCAAAAAAACTCATGAATCCAAGATTCACACCATGGCTTTCCTTGAACTTGTCTTTAAACTTCTTCCTAATCTCCATAATGCTACCCATATCCACTTCATTAAAAGTGGTTAGCATGGCTGTAGTATTTTTAGACTCCACCAATCTTCTACTGATAGTTTTACGCAAGCTGCTCATTTTTTCTTGGCGGGTATTTCTACTATACAATTCACCGCCTGAAAAAGCTTTCTTACCAGGATGGTTTAACGCTTCTAATACATCCTGTTTCATAATTTTTCCACCTATACCCGATGCTTGAATATTAGAAGGATCCACTTTTTTGTCCGCAATAATAGCTGATGCAACAGGTGTTGCTTTAATATCATTGGATACAGCCATTACTGGTGCTTGGCTTGAAGGAACAGGCTTTGTGTCAACTGGCGCTTCTGTTGCTGTTGCAGCTGGAGCTTCAGGCTTAACGGCAGTCTCGTCTATGCTAGCCATTATGTCTCCAATTAATAAAGTATCTCCTTCAGCAACCAATCTCTTAAGGGTTCCTGCTTTTTCAGCGTTTACTTCAAAAGTGGCTTTTTCACTTTCTAATTCAGCTATTACTTCATCGCGATCTACATATTCACCTTCTTTTTTTGTCCATTTCAACAAAGTCACTTCGCTGATAGATTCACCAATTGTGGGAACTTTTATTTCAATCATGGGTATTTTCTTTTCTTAATATTAAATAGTAAAAGCTGTTTCAATGATTTCCGCCTGTTCTTTAGCATGCACTTTTGCATATCCTGTTGCGGTTGCTGCACTTGCATTTCTTCCAATCACACCATAGTTGATGGATGTAAGATTCATTTGTAAGAAAGAAGCAGCACCCATATTTAATGGTTCTTCTTGTATCCAGAACCAAGTTGCTTTGCTGTATTTTTGATACAGATTTTCTAACTGTTGGAATGGCAATGGATAAATCTGTTCTAATCGAATAATGGCTATGTCCTGTCTATTTTCTTTGGCTTGCTTTTCTGCCAATTCAAAATAAAGTTTTCCGCTACAGAATAAGACTTTTTTTACCGCTTCTGCAGAGCTAACAAATGTATCGTCAATTAATTCTTTAAAACCGCCTTTAATGAAGTCTGATACAGGACTATAACTACCTGCATAACGCAGATTGGCTTTTGGTGAAAAATTAATCAATGGTTTTCTAAATGGCCAAGCCAATTGTCTTCTCAAAGCATGAAAGAGATTGGCAGCCGTGGTAATATTGGTTATCACCATATTCAATTCTGCACATAGTTGCAAATAACGCTCCATTCTTGCACTACTATGTTCTGGTCCTTGTCCCTCATAACCATGTGGCAAGAGCATCACCAAGCCATTCATCCGCTGCCATTTTTGTTCTCCTGCAGCAATAAATTGGTCAATCATAGTTTGTGCACCATTAGAGAAATCACCAAATTGCGCCTCCCATAAT
>CAMFKK010000330.1 GCA_945957225.1 uncultured Sphingobacteriia bacterium
AGGGTCATGGATGTGGTCACCATTTATTTGGAACCGCATCGGTAGCGGCCGGCATAGAAATAAAGAAACTGATAGAAGCCAAAAAAATAACCGGTACCGTAAAAGTATTTGGGTGCCCCGCTGAAGAAGGTGGAAGCGGTAAGGTATATATGGTGCGTGCGGGTTTATTTAATGATGTAGACGTTGCGGTGCACTGGCATCCAGGTGACGCCAATAGCATAACCATGACATCGGCGCTAGCCAATACTTCTGCCAAATTTAGATTCAAGGGGTTGAGTGCTCACGCATCCATGTCTCCTGAAAGAGGCCGCTCTGCATTGGATGGTGTAGAAGCTATGGACAATATGGTGAACATGATGCGAGAACACGTTCCTCAAGAAACTAGGATCCACTATGTGATTACCGCAGGTGGAAAAGCACCCAATGTGGTCCCAGATTTTTCTGAAGTATTTTATTATGTGCGTCACCCCAAGCGTGAACAAGTAGTTGCCATTTTTGATAGATTGGTAAAAACGGCAAAGGGTGCTGCAATGGGAACAGAAACCAATGTGGAATATGAAATTATTGGTGGTACCCATGACCTGCTCATCAATAAAACCTTAGCGCAAAACATGCAAGAGAATTTAGAGAAAGTAGGAGGTGTACAATACAGCCCCGAAGAAATTGCTTTTGGAAAAAAACTACAAAACAGTTTTACTTTTAAAGCACCTGATATTGCCAATGCTGCAACTGTAAAGCCTTTACAAGCTGTTGTAGATGCTGGGGGTGGCAGTACAGATGTGGGCGATGTGAGTTATGCTGTTCCAACAGTAGGTTTGGAAGCAGCTACTTGGATTCCTGGAACACCTGCGCATAGTTGGCAAGCTGTTGCCTGTGGTGGAACAGAAATTGGCACAAAGGGAATGATGGTGGCTGCTAAAACCATGACGCTAACGGCAATTGATTTGTTTACCCAACCAGCACTTATTGAAAAAGCAAAAGCAGAATTTAAAGAAGCTCGAGGTGACTATCAGTACAAAGCCCTTTTGGGTGATAGAAAGCCGGCGTTGAATTATAGGGACTAAGAAAGTGAAGAGATAAGAGATAAAAGTGAAGAGTGAAGAGTGAAGAGAGAAGAGTGGCCCACCCCTCCCTGCGGGCACCCCTCCCACAAGTGGTAGGGGAATATAGAAGAATGGAAAAATTAATTTTATTAAAAAAGGGCTGCAGATTTCTGCAGCCCTTTTTGTTGATAGTTATTGGAGGATTATTTTTTCTTGTCAAAATCACCCCCGTAAACAAGTACCAATTTTTTAGGATCAATGTATTTTTTCAAAGCTGCATTTACTTGTGGCAACTTTAAAGATGTGACTTGCTTTTCAAAATCGGAATACCAATTTAGGTCACGATTAAGGTACTGATACGATTCCAGCATACTAGCCAATTGACCATCCACACCTAAACCAATTTTTCTTCCTTGTAACCAAGAGTCGGTTGATTTTTTCAATTCTTCTTCTGTAAATCCTTTGTCTAATGCCTTGGTAATTTCTTCTTTTAAGGCAGAGTCCAAACGGTTTTTGTAGATAGGATTAAAGATGGCATAAACACCCCATTGTGCTACTTTATCATTGGATCCAGCATTAAAGAAAGAACCTGCACCATAGCTCATACCTTCTGCTTCACGGAGTCTTTTTGGAATCCTTGAAGAAAGGAAAGCACCACCACCCAATAATTCATTGGCCATTGTCAAAGCGGCATAATCAGGATCAACATCATTCATTGGAATATTCATGATACCAAGTGCCATGGCATTGGCTTTATCAGGTGTTAACACGGTAAGGTCTTCTCCTTTCACATCAAAATATTGTTGTGGCACACGCGCAAAATTGGTCTTAGTAGTCCAACCATTAAACACTGTAGCAATGGCTTTCTCAGCTTCAGCAGGATCAAATTCTCCTACCAATGCCGCCGTACCATTGTTGGAACCATAATGACTAGTATAGAAACTTTCTAGGTCTGCGCGTTTTAAGGCATTCAAATCTGCAATAGATTCATCTGCGTCTGAAGTATGGTAAATACTAGACTTTGGATAGCGCTCAGATTTTTGAGAAGCCAAGATAGATGCTCGGTATTGTGGATCATTTCTATTGGCGTCTATAGATGCTTTGCTTTGAGCAATCATCTTGTCCAATTCATTTTGGTCAAATGAAGGATTAGACAGAATCTCTTTGAGCAAAGTCATGCAATTTGCAAAATGCGCTTTATCAGTATTAATATTAATGCTCACGGTATTACCGCTACCACCAATACTAATTTGAGATTTGATTTTGTCTAGACTATCATTCAACTGTTTTTTGTTTAAGCTCTTGGTACCGTTACGCAACATGGTAGCGGTGAAACTTGAAACAGTTGCCATGTTTTCAAGGCTTTTTTCATTACCAATACGGAGTTTGAAATTACCAATGATCTTTTCTCCTTTAGCTGGTTTTTTTAGCAAAGCATAGCGGAATCCATTGGGTAATTTTTTGTAAACCACATTCTTTTTAATATTGGCAATACTGGTTTCAAAAGTCTCGGTTTGCTTTTTTACTTCCTTACCCTTGTAGTCTTTTACCAAGGCTGCAACATCTGCAGTAGGCTCTACTTTAACGCGGTCTGGATTTTTGTCTGGAATAAATAGACCCCAGGTACGGTTAGATGGTTTGTAATATTTTTTGGCTACTGCTTGTACATCGGCAAGGGAGAGTTTTTCTAGACGGTCACGATTCAGATAGAACAAGCGCCAGTCTCCAGAACCAATGGCTTCGGTTAAAGTGATGCTCAAACCAATGGTATTATTGGTGGTATTCTCTACGCGTTTGATCAAGGCATTTTTGGCGCGGTCCAGTTCTTCTTGCGAAATTGTAGTGCTACCAATTTTGTCTAAGGTAGACATAAAGACGGTCTTGGCTGAATCAAGACTTTTCTCTTTAGGTACCTCGGCCTGAATATAGGTAAAGCCTGGGTCTTGTAACCAAAGCATGTCAGAGCCAATGCCTGTTGCCAATTTCTTTTCTACTAGGGCTTTGTATAATATTCCTGAAGGGTTATTGGTTAGGATATGCATCAGGGCTTGGTTGGCAACAAAATCTTTATCAGAATAAGCAGGTGTATGATAAAGCATACCCATGTATTGGATATCGCCCACGCGCTTTAATTCTACATAACGCTCTCCATCTTGTACAGGCTCCACGGTATAAGTGGGTTGCAACACGCGTGTTGGTTTGGGTATGCCTGCATAAAATTGTTGGATCCATTGTAGGGCTTTGGCCTCGTCAAATTTTCCACCCACCATTAAAATGGCATTATCTGGTTGATAGTATTTTTTGTAGAAAGCACGTAGGTTTTCTACTGGTACTAATTCAATATCTTCCTTGCTACCAATGGTTGATTTACCATAGTTATGCCAGAGATAGGCAGTAGACATGATGCGTTCTTGTAACACGCCACCTGGGTCATTTTCACCAGACTCAAATTCATTGCGTACCACACTAAATTCAGTTTTTAATTCTTCTTTCAAGATCTGGCTATTCACCATTCTATCAGACTCCATATCCAATGCCCATTTCAGGTTCTCGTCATTGGCAGGCATAACCTCATAATAATTGGTACGATCATACCAAGTAGTTCCATTGGCTTCAGCGCCTTTGTCTGCAATGGCTTTCTTGATTTCTTTATAACGCTTAGAAGTTTTGAACATCATGTGTTCTAATAAGTGGGCCATACCACTTTCTCCATAACCCTCGTGTCTTGAACCCACCAAATAAGTGATGTTCACTACTAGGTTGTTTTGTGAATTATCTGGTACTAATAGAATCCTTAGCCCATTGCTGAGTTTATATTCTTTGATTCCCTCCACC